>NZ_JBBCPK010000046.1:0-34983 GCF_037150775.1 Leclercia sp. M50 | reverse complement strand
GGGCTACGGTAACTGGCTGCATGGCGAGGCCGTGGCGGCAGGGATGGTGATGGCCGCTCGCACCTCGGAGCGTCTGGGTCAGTTCAGCAAGGCGGATACACAACGCATTATCACGTTGCTTGAGCGTGCCGGGTTACCGGTGACGGGACCGCGCGAAATGTCAGCGCAGGCCTACTTGCCGCACATGATGCGTGATAAAAAAGTATTAGCAGGCGAGATGCGTCTGGTACTCCCGCTTGCAATCGGAAAGAGTGAAGTTCGTGGCGGTGTGCCGCACGATGTCGTTCTTGGCGCTATTGCTGATTGCCAGCAAGCGTAACTATTAGAAAGGTCCGGCTGCGGTAATACGTAGCCATTTTGCTTCAGGTGATGTGCAAAGTCGTAGGCATAAGCCTTTTAGTGGGGTGTTAAATGGATGAATTCAAACCAGAAGACGAGCTGAAACCCGATCCCAGCGATCGTCGTACTGGTCGTACTCGCCAATCTTCAGAACGCGATAACGAGCCGCAAATCAACTTTGATGAGGTCGATCTGGACAATGACGATCCTCGTCCTTCGCGTGGCCGCGCCGCCCGCGAGGAGCGTGAAGAAGAGGATTATGAGTCCGAAGATGATTCAATGGACGAAGCGCCCGTACAGCGTCGCCCGCGCAAGCGTAAGGCCGCTGCGGCGAAACCCGCTTCCCGCCAATATATTATGATGGGCCTGGGGGTGCTGGTCCTGCTGCTGCTGATTATCGGCGTCGGCTCCGCACTGAAAGCCCCGTCCACCTCGCCTGCAGAACAAACTGCTTCCGGCGAGAAGAGTATCGATCTTTCCGGCAGCGCTGCCGACCAGGCAAATGGCTCGCAGCCAGCGCCAGGCGCTACCTCCGCAGAGAATACGCAGCAGGAGATCTCTCTGCCGCCTGTTGCCTCCACGCCGACTCAGGGCCAGTCTCCGGCTACTCCTGAAGGCCAGCAGCGCGTTGAGGTTCAGGGCGATCTGAATAACGCCCTGACGCAGCCGCAGCGCGAGCAGCAGGTTAACAATGTAGTGGTGAACTCCACCCTGCCGACCGAGCCTGCGACCGTAGCGCCAATCCGTGGTGCTACCGGGCAACAGCAGACGGCGGCGGCAGAATCTGCGCCACGTCAGACTAAACCTGCGCAGCATCAGGAGCGTAAGCAGGCGGTAATTGAGCCGAAGCGTGAAGCGAAGCCGCAGCCTGTTGCGAAAGCAGAAGCGCCAAAAGCAGCCGCGCAGCCGAAGCACACTGAAACGGCAACCAGCGCCCCGGCGAAAGCGCCTGCGACAACCGCGACGGCACCGAAAGCAACGCCAGCGCCGACCGCAACAGCATCGACGCCAGCGGCGAGCGCCCCGGCGGCTTCTGCCAGCACCGGTAAATCGACAGGGAACGTAAGTTCACTGAAGTCTGCGCCGTCCACCAACTACACGTTGCAGCTGAGCAGCTCTTCCAGCTATGACAACCTCAACGGCTGGGCGAAAAAATCGAACCTGAAAAACTTTGTTGTCTATGAGACCACCCGTAACGGTCAGCCATGGTATGTGCTGGTAAGCGGTGTGTACTCATCGAAAGACGAAGCAAAACGCGCGGTTGCCACACTGCCAGCCGACGTTCAGGCGAAAAATCCGTGGGCGAAGCCGATCCGTCAGGTTCAGTCCGATTTGAAGTAATCTGTGAAGCGCAGGATGCTGTCGGAGCTTTCTCCACAGCCGGAGAAGGTGTAATCAGTTAGTCAGCATGAAAAAAAATCGCGCTTTTTTGAAATGGGCAGGGGGGAAATACCCCCTGCTCGATGATATTCAAAAACACCTGCCAGACGGCGAGTGTCTTGTCGAACCCTTTGTTGGTGCGGGCTCGGTATTTCTCAATACCAACTACTCCCGCTATATCCTTGCGGATATCAACAGCGACCTGATCAGTCTTTACAACATCGTAAAAGAGCGTACCGATGAGTACGTCGATGAGGCGCGCAAGCTGTTTACGCCAGAGAACAACACTCCGGACGTTTATTATCAGCACCGCGCTGAGTTTAATCAGTGCCAGGATAAGTTCCGCCGTGCGCTGCTGTTCCTCTATCTTAATCGCCACGGTTACAACGGCCTGTGCCGGTATAATCTGCGTGGTGAATTCAACGTGCCGTTTGGCCGCTACAAGCGTCCCTATTTCCCTCAGGCCGAGCTGTATCACTTTGCTGAAAAAGCGCAGAATGCAGAGTTTTATTGCCTCTCGTATGAAGAGTGTATGAACCTTGCTGACGTCAATTCGGTGGTTTACTGTGACCCCCCGTACGCACCGCTGTCTGCTACGGCGAACTTTACCGCTTATCACACCAACAGCTTTAGCCCTGCCGAGCAGGCGCATCTGGCGGGGATGGCGGAAAAGCTGGTCAGCAAAAGTATCCCGGTGTTAATTTCGAATCACGATACGCCCGATACGCGCGAATGGTACAAGGCCGCGGAGCATTTTCAGGTCAAAGTCCGGCGCAGCATCAGCAGCAACGGCGGCACACGTAAAAAGGTGGACGAACTGCTGGCACTCTATCTGCCCTGAGCCGTTTCGCCCGCCGTTAAACAAAGTTCAAGGAGATGCGGATGAAACAGTATTTGATTGCACCCTCAATTCTTTCGGCTGATTTTGCCCGGCTGGGCGAAGATACCGCGAAAGCACTGGCTGCCGGTGCGGATGTCGTTCATTTCGACGTTATGGATAACCACTACGTGCCTAACCTGACCATCGGCCCGATGGTCCTGAAGGCGCTGCGCAATTATGGCGTGACCGCACCGATTGACGTGCACCTGATGGTAAAACCGGTCGATCGCATCGTGCCAGATTTTGCCGCCGCGGGTGCCAGCATCATCACCTTCCATCCTGAAGCCTCCGAACACGTTGACCGTACGCTACAGCTGATCAAAGAGCACGGCTGTAAGGCGGGCCTGGTCTTCAATCCGGCCACGCCGCTGAGCTACCTGGATTACGTCATGGACAAGCTGGACGTGATCCTGCTGATGTCCGTTAACCCGGGCTTTGGCGGGCAGTCTTTCATTCCGCATACGCTGGATAAACTGCGGGAAGTACGTCGCCGTATCGACGAGTCTGGCTTTGATATCCGCCTCGAAGTGGATGGCGGCGTGAAGGTCAGCAACATCGGCGAAATCGCGGCGGCGGGGGCAGATATGTTTGTCGCGGGTTCGGCTATTTTCGAACAGCCGGACTACAAAAAAGTCATTGATGAAATGCGCAGTGAACTGGCGAAGGTAAGTCATGGATAATTTGCAGGCAATTCGGGGTGTTGCATTTGACCTCGACGGTACGCTGGTGGACAGCGCACCGGGTTTAACCGCGGCGGTCGATCAGGCGCTGTACGCGCTGGAGCTGCCGGTGGCGGGCGAAGAACGTGTGGTGACGTGGATCGGTAACGGGGCTGACGTGCTGATGGAGCGCGCGCTGACCTGGGCGCGCCAGGAGCGTGCTGTTCAACGTGCGGCGCAGGGCAAGCCGGGTGTCGATCATGCAGACATCCCTCAGGAAGAGCAGGTGCGTATCCTGCGTAAGCTGTTTAACCGTTTTTATGAAGAGACGGTGGAAGAGGGCAGCTTCCTGTTCCCGGATGTGGCCGCTACGCTGAGCGCGCTGCATGCTCAGGGTCTGCCGCTAGGGCTGGTGACCAACAAGCCGACGGCGTTCGTCGCCCCGCTACTGGAAGCGCTCGATATCGCTCACTATTTCTCGGTTATTGTCGGCGGCGACGATGTGCAGAACAAGAAGCCGCATCCGGAACCGCTACTGCTGGTGGCAGGAAAATTATCCTTACCGCCTGAAGCGCTGCTCTTTGTGGGTGATTCGCGCAATGATATTCTGGCTGCCAGGGCCGCAGGCTGCCCGTCCGTTGGCCTGACTTATGGCTATAACTACGGTGAATCCATTACGCTGAGTGAGCCGGATTTTGTCTTCGACCACTTCAAAGATTTGTTGCCCGTTCTCGGGCTTTCGCACAGTGAAAATCAGGAATTGAAAAATGACTAAGCCCATCGTATTTAGTGGCGCACAGCCCTCAGGTGAACTGACCATTGGCAACTATATGGGTGCGCTGCGTCAGTGGGTTGGCATGCAGGATGATTACCACTGCATTTATTGCATCGTGGATTTGCACGCTATCACCGCGCGTCAGGATCCTGAGAAACTGCGTAAGGCCACGCTGGATACGCTTGCGCTCTATCTGGCCTGTGGTATCGACCCGGAGAAAAGCACCATTTTCGTTCAGTCTCACGTGCCGGAGCATGCGCAGCTGGGCTGGGCGCTGAACTGCTACACCTACTTTGGCGAACTGAGCCGCATGACGCAGTTCAAGGACAAATCGGCCCGCTATTCGGAAAACATCAACGCCGGTCTGTTTGATTACCCGGTGCTGATGGCCGCTGACATTCTGCTCTACCAGACCAACCAGGTGCCGGTGGGTGAAGATCAGAAGCAGCATCTGGAGCTGAGCCGCGATATCGCCCAGCGCTTTAACGCGCTGTATGGTGATGTCTTCAAAGTGCCGGAGCCGTTTATTCCGAAGTCCGGCGCCCGCGTGATGTCCCTGCTGGAGCCGACCAAAAAGATGTCCAAGTCGGACGATAACCGCAACAACGTTATCGGCCTGCTGGAAGATCCGAAAGCGGTGGTGAAAAAGCTCAAGCGTGCGGTGACCGATTCGGACGAGCCGCCTGTGGTGCGTTACGACGTGCAGAACAAAGCGGGCGTCTCTAACCTGCTGGATATTCTCTCTGGCGTGACGGGCCGTACCATTCCGGAGCTGGAGCAGCACTTCGAAGGTAAGATGTATGGCCATCTGAAAGGTGAAGTGGCTGAAGCGGTTTCCGGCATGCTCACCGAGCTGCAGGCGCGCTATCACCAGTTCCGCAATGACGAAGCTTACCTGCAGAAGGTGATGAAAGAGGGCGCCGAGAAGGCCAGCGCACGCGCCTCAGAAACCCTGAAAGCGGTCTACGAAGCGATTGGGTTTGTGGCGAAGCCTTAAGCTTGTTTGCCGGGTGGCGGCTTCGCCTTACCCGGCCTACGGGATATAAAAAAACCGGGAATTTCCCGGTTTTTTTATTGCCTGTGAAACGATTACTGATTTGCTGCCGGGCCGCAGCCACCGATGATCTTAGAGATGGAGATCGCCGGGTGCAGCAGGTAATCGTAGCTGCAGTTATTTTTGGTGTTTTGCACATGGCCAGTGCACGCCGTCAGGGTTGTTAAGATGCCTGCAACCAGGGCAATCTTTGCCAGTTTGAACATAACGCTTCCTTGTCTGTAACGTGAGGGAATATATAGAAAATGTGCTTTCGCGGAAGGTATGTTATCGACAGCGTCAGGAGAGGAGTAGTCCATTACAGGACTACTCATTTAGCGGGGAATATGTTCAGCCTGGCTTAATGGTTTGAAAACCAGTTGAGTTTGTCACGCAGCGCCACCACGCGACCCACCACGATCAGCGCCGGGCTTTCAACCTGCTGCGCCAGCTCGCCCAGCTGGGTTAATACGCCGCTGACCACGCGCTGTTTAATCGATGTGCCGTTCTCCACCAGCGCAACCGGCATTTCTGCATCCATGCCATGTTCAAGCAGTTTCGCCTGTATCGTCGCCGCCTGGTTCAGCCCCATATAGAAGACCAGAGTCTGTTTTTCTGCGGCCAGGTTATGCCAGTCCAGCTCGCTGCCGGTTTTCAGATGGCCGGTAACCAGACGTACGCTCTGGGCGTAATCGCGATGGGTCAGCGGAATGCCGGAATAGGCGGAGCAACCGGAGGCTGCGGTAATGCCCGGCACCACCGAGAAGGGAATGCCCGCTTCGCATAGCGTCTCCAGCTCCTCGCCGCCACGCCCGAAGATAAACGGATCGCCGCCTTTCAGCCGCACCACGCGTTTACCCTTCTGGGCTTCACGCAGCAGGATCTGGTTAATCTCTTCCTGCGGAACGCAGTGATAACCTGCGCGCTTGCCGACAAACACCCGGTCGGCATCCCGGCGCACCAGGTTCATAATGTCGTCAGAGACCAGGCGGTCATAGACCACGATATCCGCCTGCTGGATCTGCTGCAGCCCTTTCAGGGTTAACAGGCCGGCATCACCCGGACCGGCACCCACCAGCACCACTTCGCCCCGGTGATCGAGCGGGGCATTGATCAGTTGCTCGGTGGTTTCATCCACGGCCTTTTGATCCTGATTCGCCAGCGACTGCGCCAGCCGGTCGTTCACAAAGAATTTTTCCCAGAAACGACGGCGTTCGCCCACGGTGGCAAACTGCTTTTTCACACGGCTTCGCAGCTGCCCCGCATAGTGGGCCACCTGGCCTAAATGCTGCGGCAGAATGGCTTCCAGCTTTTCACGCAGCAGGCGCGCCAGTACCGGCGAGGTGCCACCGGAGGAGACAGCGACCATCAACGGCGAGCGGTCGATAATCGACGGCATGATAAAGCTCGCCTCTTTCGGCGCATCCACCACGTTGCAGAAGATCCGCCGCGCTTCACAGGCATCGCTAACGCGCTGGTTAACCGCATCGTCGTCGGTGGCGGCGATGGTCAGCCAGCAGGTATCGAGCAGCGTTTCGTTGAACTCACCCTCAACGAGGGTGAGCATCCCTTCCTGCGCCCACACGGTGAATTGCGGGGCGAAGTCGAGGGCGTTGACGGTCAGTCGGGCACCTGCGTCTAACAGCAGGCGGGCTTTGCGTTCAGCCACATCGCCACCACCTACGAGCAGGCAGTCACGATTGCGTAATTGACAGAATATTGGCAGGTGATCCACGACATTACCTCTTACTGGTTGGCTTTCGCCTGAACGGTTGCGATGGTTGCAGGAGTCGGACGCTCCGCTTTAGGGGTAGCATACCAGTAACCCCAACCCATAAATACAACCCCGGAAAGGGTATTGCCAAGCGTTACCCACAACAGGTTATGGCCGATACCTGACAGGGTATACGCTTCGCTGTGGTGACCGAACCAGGAGAGGGCAAACAGCGTCATGTTGGCGATGGAGTGTTCGTAGCCAGAGGCGATAAAGGCCAGCAGACACCACCAGATAGCGATGAACTTCGCGGCGCCGTCAGTACGGATTGCCATCCAGATAGCCAGGCAAACCAGCCAGTTACAGAGCGCGCCTTTAAAGAAGAGCACCATCGCCGGGGCGGTAGTTTTTGCCAGCGCGACGGTGTGCACAAGGCTGGTGTCGACCGGCAGCAGGCTTCCGCCGCCCCAGCTATACAGCAGCGCGACAAACACCGAGCCCACCAGGTTGCCGAGCCAGGTCTGCGGCAGAATGCCCCACATCTGGCCCTGAGTGATGGTGCCCGCTTTGACACCCAGCGTCAGGAACATGGTGTGACCGGTGAACAGTTCAGAGCCAGCAATAATAACCAGGGTTAATGCGATCCCGAAGGTGGCGCCCATCACCAGCGGACGCACAGACGGGTCGACGAGGTTACCAAGAGTGAAAATTAAAATGATCCCCAGGCCGACATAGGCGCCCGCCATGGCGGAGCTGATCCAGAAGCCGAGAGGACTGTTTTTACTGAGGCGTGCAATCCGGGCAGCGTTAGCCGCACACTTATTGATGGTGTCTGTAAACATTTGATTATCCAGAATAGTAATGAAAGAAAGAATAAATACGTTGTAGGCCGGATAAGGAGCCTGCTCCGCCATCCGGCAACTGCCCGGCGGCGCAGCGCTTGCCGGGCCTACAACATCAAAATCAAAACAAATAGCGGGGGCATTGCGCCCCCGTTTCAATCAGCCTCTCAGCTGCACCTTGCCGTCCTTCACGCGAACGTCATAGTGTTTAACGGAGCGGGTTTCGTCTTCCATACAGTGGCCGTCGCTCAGGCGGAAGCGCTGCTTTTTCAGCGGGCTGGCAACCCACAGCTCCCCCTGATGCTCAGCGATAATCCCACGGGAAAGCACGCTGGCCTCAAAGAACGGGTCGATATTGCTGATGGCAAAAACCTGTTCGTCGTGGCGCGGACGGAAAATGGCAACCTGTTCATGACCTAACAGCGCACACACACCGGTGGCAGGCAGGATCTCGTCGATGTTGCAGATGTTTACCCACTGGCTCATACGTTTTCCTCCACCAGCATCACCGGAATACGTTCATACGGCGTTGCCGGGCGATGTTGCTCGCGCTCAGGCACGACCTGCACGCTCGGATCGCGCTGGTTGCTGTTGATAAAGTGTTTGAAGCGAACCTGCGCCGACGGAGTGTTGACGGTTTCTGTCCATTCGCAAATCACGGCATCGCGCAGGCGAGCCATCTCTTCTTCCAGCGTCGCGTTCAGGCCGAGCTTGTCGTCGATGATGACGGACTTCAGGTAGTCGATGCCGCCTTCCAGGTTATCCAGCCACGGCGCGGTACGGGTCAGTTTGTCCGCGGTACGGATGTAGAACATCATGAAGCGGTCGAGGTATTTGATCAGCGTTTCACGGTCGATATCCGCCGCCAGCAGGTCTGCATGGCGTGGTTTCATCCCGCCGTTACCGCAGACGTACAGGTTCCAGCCTTTCTCAGTAGCGATGATGCCCACATCTTTACCCTGCGCTTCGGCACATTCACGGGTACAGCCGGAGACGCCGAACTTCATTTTGTGCGGGGTACGAATGCCTTTGTAGCGGTTTTCCAGCTCGACGCCGAAGCCGACGCTGTCGCCCACGCCGTAACGGCACCAGGTGCTGCCGACGCAGGTTTTCGCCATACGCAGCGCTTTGGCATAGGCATGACCGGTTTCGAAGCCCGCTTCAATCAGCTGACGCCAGATTTCCGGCAGGTCATCTTTCTGCGCACCGAACAGGCCGATACGCTGGGAGCCGGTGATTTTGGTGTAGAGGTTAAATTCGCGGGCGATGCGGCCGACCGCCACCAGCCCTTCCGGGGTGATTTCGCCGCCGGCAGAGCGTGGGATCACCGAGTAGGTGCCATCTTTCTGGATGTTCGCCAGGAAGTTGTCGTTGGTGTCTTGCAGCGGCGTGTGCTGTGGTTTGAGCACATACTCATTCCAGCAGGAGGCCAGCAGAGAACCGACGGTCGGTTTACACACTTCACAGCCATAACCCTGGCCATGTTTTTGCAGCAGCTCGTCGAAGGATTTGATGCCTTCCACGCGGATCAGGTGGTACAGCTCCTGGCGAGAGTAAGCGAAGTGCTCGCACAGGTTGTTGTTCACTTCGATACCCTGTTTCGCCAGCTCGGCGTTGAGCACCTGGGTCACCAGTGGGATACAGCCGCCGCAGCCGGTACCGGCTTTGGTTTCCGCTTTCAGCGCCGCCACGGTGTGGCAGCCTTTGTTGATGGCAGAAATCAGCATGCCTTTGGTGACATCGAAGCAGGAGCAAATTTGCGCGCTGTCGGGCAGCTTATCGACACCGATAGAGGGTTTGCCGCTGGCCGCATGAGCAGGCAGGATCAGCGCATCCGGGTTCTCCGGCAGTTCGATAGCGTTCAGCACCAGCTGCAGCAGGTTGCCGAAATCGCTGGTGTCGCCCACCAGCACCGCGCCGAGCAGGGTTTTGTTATCTTCGCTGACGATAAGACGTTTATAGACCTCTTTGCTTTCGTCGAGATAGACGTAGCTGCGGGAGTTTGGCGTACGGCCATGCGCATCGCCGATACCGCCTACGTCCACGCCCAGCAGTTTCAGCTTGGCGCTCATGTCCGCGCCTTCGAAGGCGTTTTCATTGCCGAGGATATGGTCAACGGCGACCTGCGCCATTTTGTAGCCAGGGGCGACCAGACCGTAGACGTGGTTTTCCCAGCTGGCGCACTCGCCGATGGCGTAGATATCCGGATCGGAGGTCTGGCAGGTAGAGTTGATCATGATCCCGCCGCGCTGGGCAACCGCCAGGCCGCACTGGGTGGCCAGCTTGTCGCGCGGGCGAATACCGGTGGAGAAGACGATAAAGTCGACTTCCAGCTCGCTGCCGTCGGCAAAGCGCATGGTTTTACGCGCCTCGGTGCCTTCCTGCACGATCTCTTTGGTATTTTTGCTGGTGTGAACTTTCACACCCATGCTCTCAATTTTGCGTTTGAGCTGCTCGCCACCCATGTGGTCAAGCTGCTCTGCCATCAGCATCGGGGCAAATTCGATGACGTGGGTTTCAACGCCTAAGTTCTTCAGTGCGCCAGCGGCTTCGAGGCCGAGCAGGCCGCCGCCGACCACCGCGCCGCGTTTACTGCGACGGGCGCAGGATTCGATGGCGTTGAGATCTTCAATGGTGCGATAGACGAAGCAGTCCTGGGTTTCCGAGCCTTTGATCGGCGGGATCCACGGATAGGAGCCAGTCGCCATGATCAGCTTGTCGTAAAAAACCGTGCGTCCCGCACTGGAATGAATCACTTTTTCCTGACGGTTGATGGTGATAGCGCGCTCGCCCACCAGCACCTTCACGCCATGTTTCTCGTAAAAACCTTCGCGCACCAGAGAGAGCTCCTCGGCGGTGTGGTGAGAGAAATAGGAGGAGAGGTGCACGCGGTCGTACGCCTTACGGGGTTCTTCACAGAACACGGTAATGTCGAACTGGGCGGCATCGGCTTTATCGAGTAGATCCTCAATAAAGCGGTGACCGACCATGCCGTTACCGATAATAGCGAGTCTGACTTTGCTCATTTTTGCCTCGATTTCTTTTCTATTACTGCCTACCTTAACGATTCAGCAACGGCGCTTATTGATGCAAATCAAATACGCCTTCAACTACTCCTTAGTGGGTAGATGCCTGATTTGTCAGGTTTTTTATAAGTCATGGAAATCGCAGGCTTTTCATAATCGATGATTATGTGTACAAATCAGGAGGCTAATTTTTAATTTCAGCTACTCCTGAATTTCAGCCCCCATCTTAGGGAGAATATGATGTCTACAGCACCGCTTTGGCTTATTCAGAACGTCCGTTTACCGGGCCGTGAAGGCTTTTGGCAACTGGCTATTGAGAACGGTCGTTTTGGCGAAATCACCCCGACGGGCGAAAAGCAGGTTGAGAGCTATGAAGTGTTGAATGCCCGCGGAGGGTTAGCCATTCCGCCTTTTATCGAACCGTATATCCACCTGGATACCACCCAGACCGCAGGTGAGCCGAACTGGAACCAGTCCGGGACGCTGTTTGAAGGCATAGAGCGTTGGGCAGAGCGCAAAGCGCTGCTCAGCCATGAGGATGTTAAAGCCCGGGCCTGGAAAACCCTGAAGTGGCAGATCGCCAACGGCATCCAGTTTGTACGCACCCATGTGGATGTCTCCGATCCGACGCTGACCGCCCTGAAAGCGATGCTGGAAGTGAAGCAGGAGGTCGCCCCGTGGGTGACGCTGCAGATTGTGGCCTTCCCGCAGGAAGGGATTCTCTCTTACCCGAATGGCGCGGCGCTGCTGGAAGAGGCCTTAAAGCTCGGGGCGGATGTGGTGGGCGCCATCCCGCACTTCGAATTCACCCGGGAGTATGGCGTCCAGTCCCTGCATATCGCCTTTGAACTGGCGAAGAAGTATGACCGGCCGCTGGATATTCACTGCGATGAGATCGACGATGAACAGTCACGGTTTGTCGAAACGGTGGCGACGCTGGCGTATGAGGCCGGGATCGGCCCGCGCGTCACTGCCAGCCATACCACCGCCATGCACTCTTATAACGGGGCTTATACTTCGCGGCTGTTTCGTCTGCTGAAGCTCTCCGGGATTAACTTTGTGGCCAATCCGCTGGTGAATATCCATCTGCAGGGGCGCTTTGATGATTATCCGAAGCGGCGCGGCATTACCCGCGTGAAGGAGCTGCTTGAGGCGGGCGTCAACGTCTGCTTCGGCCATGACGACGTGTTTGATCCGTGGTATCCGCTGGGCACCGGCAATATGTTGCAGGTTCTGCATATGGGGCTGCATGTCTGTCAGATGATGGGGTATCAGCAAATTGATAGCGGACTTAACCTGATCACCCATAACAGCGCCAGAACGTTTGGGCTGAGCGATTACGGTATTGAGACGGGGAATCCGGCGAATCTGGTGATTCTGCCCGCGGAAAGTGGCTTTGAGGCGGTGCGTTGTCAGGTGCCTGTGCGCTGGTCGATTCGTCAGGGCAGGGTCATTGCCGCCACGCAGTTAGCCCAGACCTGGGTTCAGATGGACAGCGGTGGGGAAGAGGTATGCTTTACCAAAAACAGCCCCTTTACTGAGCGCAAAGGGGCATAAGGATTAGTGCGTCGCTGCCGCCGCGTTATGCTGGCGGTGGCGGGTGACGAAGCCCAGCACCAGGCACATTACAAATACCACGGCATAAAGACCATTGGCGGTGTGTAACGCTGCCAGCGGGCCGCTGTGCGCCACAATCGGGCCGGTTACCACGAAGGTCAGCATGGTGCCGATGGTGCCGCAGGTCAGCACGAAGTTAACCAGCTTCGGCGAAGCCACTTTGGTCTGCAGGGAGCCCAGAGTGATGATCGAGGTGTAAATGGCGCTGGAGAAGAAGCCGAGCGTCAGGATAAACCACGGCATCTGCTCCGGAGAGCCGTTGATAAACAGGTACATCAGCACGGTGGCGGCGCCCGCCAGCACGGTGAGGATCCGCTGCAGATCGAAGAAGCGCAGGATAAAGCTGAACGCCCACATGCCGAACATGTAGGACATCCAGAAGTCACTCACCAGCTTACCGGCATCGTTCAGGCTCATCCCCAGACCTTTGGCATACTCCGGCACCCAGGAGATAAAGCCCAGTTGACCCAGGATGTAGCAGAGGGCGGCGATGGAGAGGAACAGGACACCAATCCCCCATTTTTCTTTCACCACCGGCTCGCTGGTGGTCTGCGCTTTTTTGCCCAGGACCGGGAAGTCACAGCCGAAGGTCAGAATAAAGATCGCCACGTAGACCAGACCAATGCAGGCGTAAACCCAGTACCACTCAATGCTGCGGGCCAGCAGCGCGGCGGCCACAATCGGGAAGATCATCCCTGCCATGCTGAAGAAGGAGTCGGTGAAGAGCAGTCGCGCGCCGCGCTGACGGCCTTCATACATGTGGGTGATGAGGAAGGTACCAATCGACATGGTGATGCCGCTGACCAGACCCAGCACAAACATGGCGGCGGAGAACAATGCGATGCTATGGCTGAGCATCAGACCCGCCACGGCAAGCACCATCAGCACAAAGCCAAAACGCAGCTGGGTTTTCAGTGGGACGATTTCCATCAGCCAGGCATTGAGAAAAATGGAGATCAGGATCCCGGCGTTAAGAAAGGTGAAGGTGTTACTCATGCTGGAAACGGGCAGGTTGAAATAGTCTGCGATATTTCCCATCACCATCCCGGTGACAATTACCAACGCACCGGTGAGGGCGTAGGAGAAGAAGCTGATCCATGTGAGCTTGATACGATTGCTGTTAGTCATGACTGGCCTGTGAAGAGAAGTGTAAAGCGCATTGGCTGCGCTGCGAGCGGCCAGATTTTAATCGTGAATGTGATCTAATTAAATCTTTTAGGTCAAATTAATCATTCATTGCATAATAAATAGTGATATTAATCACGTTAATGGTGCTGGCACGACTTTGCCGGGCGGTTACATCTGTTTCAAATAGGTAAAATTAGGTAAAGGGCTGGCCTGGATTCATACTGCTCTTTAGAATCAAGCCATTCGCTTTCTTTACTGCGCTTTGTTAAGGAATTCTCATGCTCAAATCAACTCTGGCGGCTGTCGCGGCTGTATTCGCTCTTTCAGCCCTCTCTCCTGCTGCGCTGGCAGCGAAAGGAGACCCGCACGTTCTGTTGACCACCTCTGCCGGCAACATTGAGCTGGAACTGAATAGCCAGAAAGCTCCCGTTTCTGTGAAAAACTTCCTCGATTATGTCAACAGCGGTTTTTATAACGGCACCACGTTCCACCGTGTGATCCCAGGCTTTATGGTGCAGGGCGGCGGCTTCAACGAGCAGATGCAGCAGAAGCAGCCAAACCCGCCAATCAAGAACGAAGCGGATAACGGCCTGCGTAACACCCGCGGCACTATCTCCATGGCGCGTACCGCCGATAAAGACAGCGCAACCAGTCAGTTCTTCCTCAACGTGGCGGATAACGCCTTCCTCGACCATGGCCAGCGTGACTTTGGCTAT
The DNA here is from genome assembly GCF_037150775.1 of Leclercia sp. M50. Taxonomy (NCBI): domain Bacteria; kingdom Pseudomonadati; phylum Pseudomonadota; class Gammaproteobacteria; order Enterobacterales; family Enterobacteriaceae; genus Leclercia; species Leclercia sp. M50. Next base: position 20,874 of record NZ_JBBCPK010000046.1, on the reverse strand, counting down.
GCGGTATTTGGTAAAATTGTGAAAGGCATGGATGTAGCCGATAAAATTTCTCAGGTGCAGACGCACGACGTCGGCCCTTACCAGAATGTGCCGTCAAAACCGATAGTTATCCTCTCCGCGAAAGTCCTGCCTTAATCCTTAAAGGCGCGGGCAAGTTTTGCCCGCGTTGCCTTTACCTCCCTGCGAAACCGCAGTTTGCTGCTTATACTTGTGGCAACACGGGCACAAGCAGGGAGGAAAAGGGTGAAAAAACTCACTGATAAGCAAAAATCCCGTCTTTGGGAACAACAGCGAAACGCGAATTTTCAGGCCAGTCGCCGTCTTGAAGGCGTCGATAGTCCCTTAGTCACGCTCAATGCCGACGAGGCAGAACTGCGTGTTGAGGAGCTCAGGAGGCAGTATGAGCGATAAATACGGCAACGATCGCGATCCCTATCTCTATCCCGGCCTGAATGTCATGCGTAACCGGCTGGGCATCCGCCAGGCGGAGCGTCTGGCGCAGGCGGCGTATGAATTTACCGCACTGCGAGCGGCAACCCTGGGGCTGGGGCCGCTGCTGCGCGGCCTCCCACATCTGTGCGCCATTCATCAGCATATCTATCAGGATATCTTTGACTGGGCGGGTGATATTCGTGAGATGGATATTTACCAGGGCGATACCCGCTTCTGCCACTTCGCCTACATCGAAAAAGAGGGCAACGCCCTGATGCAGGATCTGGAGGAGGAGGGCTATCTCGTCGGGCTGGAGAGAGAGGAGTTCATTAACCGCCTCAGCCACTACTATTGCGAGATCAACGTTCTGCATCCGTTCCGCATCGGCAACGGTATTGTTCAGCGCATCTTCTTTGAGCAGCTGGCGATCCATGCGGGCTACCAGCTTGACTGGCGCGATATCGATCCGGAAGAGTGGGCGCAGGCCAACCAGAGCGGTGCGATGGGGGATCTGAGCGCGTTGAACGCAATCTTCAGTAAAGTGGTAAGCGAAGCCGGGGAAACTGAGTAGAATAGGGCGGCCATTTTTTCAGGAGCCGCCATGATTCTGCTGATTGATAACTACGATTCCTTCACCTGGAACCTGTACCAGTATTTTTGCGAGCTGGGGGCGGAGGTGGTGGTCCGGCGCAACGACGCACTCTCGCTGGAGGATGTCGCTGCGCTCAATCCGCAAAAAATCGTTATCTCGCCCGGCCCCTGCACGCCGGATGAGTCTGGCATCTCGCTGGCGGTGATCCAGCGCTATGCCGGTAAAGTGCCGATTCTGGGCGTCTGCCTCGGGCATCAGGCCATCGCCCAGGTCTTTGGCGCCACCATTGTGCGGGCCGCGAAAGTGATGCATGGCAAAACCTCCCCGGTGACGCACAACGGCGTCGGGGTCTTCTGCGGTCTGAACAACCCCCTTACCGTTACCCGCTATCACTCACTGATTATCGATCCGCCCACCTTACCCGACTGCTTTGAGGTCACCGCCTGGAGCGAAACGCAGGAGATCATGGGTATCCGTCACCGTGAATGGGATCTGGAGGGGGTGCAGTTCCACCCCGAAAGCATTCTCAGCGAACAGGGCCACCAGCTGCTGGCTAATTTCCTCAATCGTTGATTTTTAGTTGCCATAAAGTGATTTTTTAAGCATATTTCGTGATTATATTTTCACTTCTGCTTTGTGCTTAAAAAAGGGTGGGGTTACATGGCAACTGAACAATCTGCAATTACGCGCGCAACATTCGATGAAGTGATACTGCCAGTTTATGCACCGGCTGAGTTTATCCCGGTGAAGGGGAAAGGCAGCCGCGTCTGGGATCAACAGGGCAAAGAGTACATTGATTTTGCGGGCGGCATTGCGGTGACTGCGTTAGGTCACTGCCACCCGGCGCTGGTCGAGGCGCTGAAAACCCAGGGCGAAACCCTGTGGCACACCAGCAACGTCTTTACCAACGAACCTGCGCTACGTCTCGGGCGCAAAATCATCGAGGCTACCTTTGCCGAGCGTGTGCTGTTTATGAACTCCGGCACCGAAGCCAACGAGACCGCTTTCAAGCTGGCCCGTTATTACGCCTCCACCCGCCACAGCCCGTTTAAAACCAAAATCATCGCCTTCCACAATGCGTTTCATGGCCGTTCGCTGTTTACCGTGACCGTGGGCGGTCAGCCAAAATATTCCGATGGTTTTGGCCCGAAACCGGCCGACATCATCCACGTGCCGTTTAACGATCTGCATGCGGTAAAAGCGGTGATGGACGATCACACCTGTGCGGTGGTGGTTGAGCCGATCCAGGGTGAAGGCGGCGTGATGGCGGCAACGCCAGAATTCCTGCAGGGGCTACGCGATCTGTGCGATCAGCACGAGGCCCTGCTGGTCTTTGACGAAGTGCAGAGCGGCATGGGCCGTACCGGGGATCTCTTTGCTTATATGCACTACGGCGTGACGCCGGACATCCTGACCAGCGCCAAAGCGCTCGGGGGTGGCTTCCCGGTGAGCGCCGTGCTCACCACGCAGGATATCGCGTCGGCATTCCACGTGGGCTCTCACGGCTCGACCTATGGCGGCAACCCGCTGGCGTGCGCGGTTGCCGGGGCGGCGTTCGATATTATCAATACCCCGGAAGTGCTGAGCGGCGTCAATACGAAGCGCGAGCAGTTTGTGAAGCATCTCCAGCAGATCGATGCGCAGTACGATGTCTTCAGTGATATCCGCGGCATGGGACTGTTGATTGGTGCCGAACTGAAGCCGCAGTACAAAGGCCGGGCGCGCGATTTTCTCTACGCCGCCGCCAGCGAAGGGGCGATGGTGCTCAACGCCGGGCCGGACGTGATGCGCTTTGCGCCGTCGCTGCTGGTGGAAAGCCAGGATATCGAAGAGGGGATGACCCGCTTTGCGCAGGCGGTGAAGCGGGTGGTTCAGCAGTAGCTGTGTAGCCGGGCGGCGCTACGCTTGCACGGGCCTACAAGACCGTAGGCCGGGTAAGCGCAGCGCCACCCGGCGTTTAATACGGTGTGCGTTTCAAACGCCGGATCAACCAGATGCCATGATGTGGACGCTGGCGCCAGGCCACCGACGAAATGGTGTGCATAGTATTCAGATGCCCCAGAATGCGCTGCAGATGCTGTTCCAGCGTGCTCATCGGGCCGTGCGTCAGGGTCTCTGGCGCTTCCAGAATATTACTGTCTCCGCTCTCACCCGGCTCGTCATACTCCAGACGCTGCTGACAGCGCTGAAGGGCGATTTCACACGACTGCAAATAACGCTGCGCCAGGTCTGGCGTCAGCATCGTATGCTCCCGCGCCAGGGTCGTCATCGCGTTGATATGCTCGACGATAAACTGGCTGTGCGTCACCCACAGTTTCATATCCGCCAGATAGGCCGAATTGAAGCCCGGCTCCTGCATCGCCTGGTTGAGGGAGTTGAACAGGGCATTGTGCGCCTGGTTGACCTTCATGCGCTGCCAGGCCAGCGGCGTGGGTTGCGGATCGTCGCTGAGGATCAGGCGGATGGCCTCCTGGTCGGCCTCCAGCGCGTCGTGGGCGTTCTGTCGCAGCAATCCGCTCTGCCACTGCGGCCACAGCCACACCATGCCGCCAAAGGCAATCAGGCAGCCAATCAGCGTATCTGCCAGCCGGGCGATAATAAACTGCTCACCATTGAGCGTAATCAGTTGCAGGGTGTAGACCGCGGTCAGCGTAAAGCCCACCGTCGCCCAGCCGTAGTTCTTACGGATGATGAGGTAACTCACCAGCGTTACCAGCAGCATACCCGTCAGGGTATAGCCTTCCGGGACGTGAAGGTGCAGGGTGATCCCCGCAATAATCAGCCCCGCCATCGTGCCGCCTGCCCGGTGGAGGATGCGCACCCGCGTGGCGCTGTAGCCGTTTTGCGTCACCAGCAGAACGGTCATTAAGATCCAGTAAGGCTTAGGCAGGTGCAGCGCCATACCCATCAGGCTGGCGATACTCAGCATGACGCTGATACGTGCCGCATTACGCAGGGCGGCAGACTTTAGCGACAGATAGCTTCTCAGGGCGGGGATCAACGGCAGGCGCTTCTGCTTATCCGCCATCAGGTCACGCGGGTAGAGCGGGCGTTGGGTGCGAAGCACGCGGGCAATACGGCTGAAGTGCCAGGCGGCGAACTGGCCGACCGGGTTATCCGCATGCTGGCGGGCAATCTTCTCCAGCGCGCCGAGCTGTTTGTCCATGTTAAAGCGGGTGGGATAGCGGTGATAGAGAATATCGTCGGCCAGTACCCGCAGCCGGGCGGCGACGGTCTGCGCGTTCCAGCGGATCACCGCTTCAGCGTGGCTGCGCTCGACCAGCTTTTGCACCTCTTGCGGATGATGCAGGCTAACGGAGATATGCTCCTGCAGATCCAGCCCCACCTGGAAGATACGCAGCAGCCGCTTGTATTCATGATTCCTGTTCGCCGCCAGCATATGCAGTTGCTGGTAACACTGACTAATCAGGTCCACCACCTTCTGCTGGCGCGCCAGCAGCGGCGGCAGCGATTTTTCCGGGTCGGTGTGCTGGGTCAGCAGGGTGTATTTGGCTTCACAGTAATCAGCCAGCTGGCGGTAGAGTACGCTCAGGGATTCACGCAGCGGCTGCTCCCGCCACAGCCAGAACCAGAACCAGTTAAACAGCCCGTACCAGAGTGTCCCCAGGGCGTAGATCAGCAGCGGTGCCCAGATCGGTAAATTCCCCGCCAGGCTCAGGGTAAAGATGGCCGCAATCAGCGAGGCGGGCAGCAGGCGGGCGTGGAGGGCGCTGATCTCCGCCGTGACGCCCAGCGTCATCGCCAGGGCGGTCAGAATGAGGGGCAGCGGAATATCGCGCGCCAGCAGCAATTGCACCGCCAGACTACAGCCGGCAAACAGGCAGCCGCCGATCATCAGGCGTTTAAAAAAGCGTTTATGGGGCGTGTCGAGACCCGCAATGTTGCAGCAGGCGGGAACGAGAGAAAACAGAAGGCCGTATTGCAGGTAACCGAGAACTAACCCCACAGCAACAGGGAGACACAGCACCAGGGTTTGCCGTAGTGCGTAGTTAACTTCCGGGTGATAAATGAGCCTGCGCCACATGGGTGAGAGAGACAAAAACGGCGTGTCATCATGCGATGCCACGCCGTCTTAGCGGAATTAACGTGTTCCGTAAACCACGATGGTTTTACCGTGGGCGGAAATCAGGTTCTGATCTTCCAGCATTTTCAGAATACGACCCACTGTCTCACGGGAACAACCGACGATCTGACCGATCTCCTGACGGGTAATTTTAATTTGCATACCGTCCGGGTGGGTCATGGCGTCTGGCTGTTTCGCCAGGTTCAGCAGCGTCTGAGCGATACGGCCCGTCACGTCCAGGAAGGCGAGGTTACCCACTTTCTCAGAGGTGACCTGCAGACGGCGAGCCATCTGCGAAGAGAGGCGCATCAGGATATCCGGGTTAACCTGGATCAGCTGGCGGAATTTCTTATAAGAGATCTCAGCCACTTCACACGCAGTTTTTGCCCGGACCCAGGCGCTACGCTCCTGACCTTCTTCAAACAGGCCCAGTTCACCGATAAAGTCTCCCTGATTCAGGTAAGAGAGGATCATCTCTTTGCCTTCTTCATCTTTGATCAGCACTGCCACTGAGCCTTTGACGATGTAATACAACGTTTCCGCTTTTTCACCCTGGTGAATCAGCGTGCTCTTCGATGGGTACTTATGAATGTGGCAATGAGACAAGAACCATTCGAGAGTCGGGTCTGTTTGCGGTTTGCCAAGCACCATGCGCTGTTATCCTCTGTTATAAGCTGTCTCCAGAGTCAGGCTTTCTACCTTCGCTCTGGGGTTGCAATCGAATTCTTCCCCTTACCTGGGGATCTGGCTGTCACAATAATTAGCAGCCTGTAATGTGTGATGTCCTCTGCATACATGTGCAACGTCAATGTATTACTGTAGCATCACGACTGTTTTAGCATAGGTTTTGCCGCGTGTCTCCTGGTGTCTCGCTTCAGCTTGATGCAGGTCGACTTCCTTTGCCAGAATTGTTACTGGCGCGTAATCTGACAGAAAAAATGCAAGCCTGGAGTGAGTTAAAATGCAAGCACGTGTGAAATGGGTTGAAGGGTTAACGTTCCTCGGTGAGTCCGCCTCGGGGCACCAGATTCTGATGGATGGCAACTCCGGTGATAAAGCACCCAGCCCGATGGAAGTGGTTCTGATGGCGGCAGGGGGATGCAGCGCTATCGACGTGGTCTCGATTCTGCAAAAAGGGCGTCACGATGTGACCGATTGCGAAGTGAAACTGACTTCAGAGCGCCGGGATGAAGCGCCGCGTCTCTTTACCCATATCAACCTTCATTTCGTGGTAACCGGCAAAGCGCTAAAAGATGCTGCGGTCTCCCGCGCGGTGGATCTCTCTGCGGAGAAGTACTGCTCCGTGGCGCTGATGCTGGAAAAAGCGGTCAATATTACCCATTCGTATGAAGTGATCGAGGCGTAAGTCCCGGATCAAACGCCGGGCGGCACTTCGTTTGCCCGGCCTACAAGCCTCAATCGATCTTCTTCCCTTCCATTAACCGCTGCACCAGCGGCGTCATGATCAACTCCATCGCCAGTCCCATCTTCCCGCCCGGGACCACCAGCGTATTCATGTGCGAGATAAACGAGCCCTGCAGCATCGCCAGCAGCCAGGGGTAATCGATATTGTCCAGATTGCGGAAATGGATCACCACAAAGCTCTCATCCAGCGACGGGATCGCTTTTGCGGCAAAGGGGTTAGAGGTGTCCACAGTCGGGACGCGCTGGAAATTAATATGGGTGCGGGAAAACTGCGGCGTGAGGAAGTTAATGTAATCTTCCATGGAGCGAACCACCGAATCCATCACCGCTTCTCGGGAATGGCCGCGCTCGCTGGTGTCCCGCGTGAGCTTCTGGATCCACTCCAGGTTGACGATAGGCACTACCCCCACCAGCAGATCGACATGGCGCGCCACGTCATGGTGCGGCGTGACGACCCCGCCGTGCAGACCTTCATAAAACAGCACGTCGGTGGGTTCTGGCAGCGGCTGCCAAGGCGTAAAGGTGCCCGGAACCTGGTTCCACGGTACCGCTTCATCATAGGTATGCAGGTATTTGCGCGACTGGCCCGTGCCGCTTCGCCCGTACTCTGCGAAGGTCTGCTCCAGCAGGCCAAAGTCGTTAGCATCGGGGCCAAAGTAGCTGATATGTTTGCCTAAATCACGGGCCTTGCGGATGGCCATATCCATCTCAGGGCGGGTGTAGCGGTGAAAGCTGTCGCCTTCGACCTCCGCGGCACGCAGATGCAGTTGCGAGAAGATCTTACGAAAGGCGAGGCTGGTGGTGGTGGTACCTGCACCACTCGACCCTGTGACGGCGATAACCGGATGTCTGGTGGACATAGCAACTCCCTGAGTGGAAAGATGTCGCGGTTAACCGCGAAATTGATTGCGAGGCATGATGTTGACAGTTTCGTGCAACTCGGACCATACGACCAGCACCTCACCGCTTTGCAGCTGGCGCCTGATATCCGCGACCTTCTGCTCAAGCGAACGTTCCTCTTCACCATAATCGGTGCCTTCGCGTAACACAAAGCTTTCAATCAGATTATCCAGCGTTTCGGGAGCCAGATCCTGCCAGGGAATGATCATGTCTATTTTTCCAGATAGGGGGTTAGCCAGTCCGGGATACGTGTCTCCAGCCACATCTGCGGTCTACGCAGCGTTCCGCTGATAAAGCCCACGTGCCCACCATGTTCGGTCAGTTGATACTCTACGTTTGCCGGTAAATGTTCCGGCGCCGGAATCGAGTGATGATCCATAAACGGATCGTCTTTCGCGTGAATAATCAGCGTAGGCCGGGTGATTTGATTCAGCAACGGCATGGCGCTGCACTGGCGATAGTAGTCAATCGCATCGGCAAAGCCATGGATTTTCGCGGTGATCAGATCGTCAAATTCACGAATGCGTCGCATGCGCTTGAGCTGCTCCAGGTTGACCGGCAGCGAGCCCGGATAGGCTTTCAGTTTACGTGAGGCGTTGCCTTTCAGCAGGTTAAGCAGGTAGTGCTGATAGACGCGCGAAAAGCCCTTATCCATATGATAGCTGCACTGTTCCAGCATAAACGGAGCAGAAACGATAACGGCGGCGTCCAGCGGAATAGCGTCCCCCTCTTTTGCCAGCAGGCAGGCCAGCATGTTTCCCCCCAGCGAATAGCCTACCGCAGCGGTGGGGGCAGGGCCGTGAGTCTCTGCCAGCCAGCGCAGGAACCAGGTACCATCTTCTGTTTCGCCAGAGTGATAGATGCGTTTCTGGCGATTGGGTTCGCCGCTACAGCCTCTGAAATGCATTACCACGCCCAGCCAACCGCGCGCTTTCGCCGCCTCAACCAGACCATGAGCATAGGGGCTGTGCAGGCTGCCCTCCAGACCGTGAAAGACTACCAGCCGGGGTTTGTGCTGTGCCTGAAGCGGATCTTCGCTCCAGGCTAAGTCAACGAAGTCATCATCCGGCAGGTCAAGGCGCTGCCAGAAAGGGGTAAAACGCACTTTACGACGGATAAGACGCGGCAGCATGGTCTGCAGGTGTCGATTCGACAGGCCCCGCATGGGGACAAACGTCGCACTCTCGTCAGGCGTAAAGTTAAACTCAGATGGGATTGTTTGTGTCATAGGGTTGTGAAGTATTTGTGTGGTCTGCTTTTACTATACAGCCTGATACTTTTTACATTTGTTTAATCGCGGCTTATCAGGCGGTTGAGTTGCCGCCTGCTAAGCCAGGAAGGATTAGTCCGCCTGCAGCATCTCTTCGAGCTGTTCCTGCGCCTCCAGCCAGGCCATTTCGCACTCCTCAAGGCTGGATTTGGTTTTGGCCTGCACCTGCAGGCACTCGGTGAGCTCGGCTTTACGCGTCTGGTCATACAGGCCGCTGTCACCCAGCTTCTCTTCCACGCTGGCCAGCGTGGCGTTGAGCTTCTCCATCTCTTTTTCCAGACGGGTAATCTCTTTACGCAGCGGCTGGGTTTGGGTGCGTAGCTCTGCTTCACGGCGCTTCTGGTCTTTACGCGCCTGGGCGCTGTTAGCGTTCTCTTTCGCTGCCTCTTCTGGCTGATTTTCCTGCTTCTGTACGTCCGTCAGCCACTGTTGATAATCTTCCAGATCGCCGTCGAAAGGCTCTACTTTACTGTCGTGCACCAGGTAGAGATCGTCGGTGGTGGAGCGGATCAGGTGACGATCGTGCGAAACGACCACCAGCGCGCCTTCGAACTCAATCAGCGCCTCGGTCAGCGCCTGGCGCATGTCCAGATCCAGGTGGTTAGTCGGTTCATCGAGCAGCAGCAGATTCGGGCGCTGCCAGACGATGAGGGCCAGCACCAGACGCGCTTTTTCGCCGCCGGAGAAGCGCTCAGTATTCTCGGTCACTTTATCGCCCTGGAAGCCGAAGCCGCCCAGATAATCCCGCAGCTTCTGCTCCATCTCCTGCGGGGCCAGACGCGCCAGGTGCTGTAGTGGCGATTCGTCCGCGCGCAAAAATTCCAGCTGATGCTGAGCGAAGTAGCCCAGCTTGATGCCCTTCGCCAGACCAATATCGCCACGTACCGGCGCAAGCTCGCCCGCCAGCAGCTTAATCAGCGTCGATTTACCGGCGCCATTGCGCCCGAGCAGACCGATGCGGGAACCCGGCACCAGGTTGAGCTTGATGGAGTCCAGGATGATGCGCTCGCCATAGCCCGCGCTGACTTTTTCCATTTTCAGCAGCGGGTTGGGCAGGCTTTCCGGCGCGCGGAAGCTAAAGTGGAACGGGTTGTCGACGTGCGCCGGGGCGATCATCTCCATGCGTTCCAGCATCTTAATGCGGCTCTGGGCCTGTTTGGCTTTTGACGCTTTCGCCTTGAAGCGATCGACAAAGCTCTGCAGGTGCGCCACACGCTGCTGCTGGCTTTCGTACATCGCCTGCTGCTGGGAGAGGCGTACCGCGCGCTGGCGCTCAAACGAACTGTAGTTGCCGGTGTACTCGAACATCGTTTCCTGTTCGATATGAATAATTTTGTCCACCACCGGGTCAAGGAAGTCACGGTCGTGGGAGATCAGGATCAGCGTGCCCTGATAGCTCTTCAGCCACTTCTCCAGCCAGATCACCGCATCCAGATCGAGGTGGTTAGTCGGTTCATCGAGCAGTAGCAGGTCAGAGCGGCAGATCAGCGCCTGGGCCAGGTTAAGGCGCATGCGCCAGCCACCGGAGAAATCGCTGACCGGGCGTTCCAGCTGCTCGTTACTGAATCCCAGGCCGTGCAACAGGCTGGCGGCGCGGGAGCGAATAGTCCAGGCATCAATAGCGTCGAGTTTGCCATGCACGGTGGCAATCGCATGGCCGTCGTTGCGTTCGTTGGCGGCATGCAGCTCCGCTTCCAGCTTGCGGTATTCCCGATCGCCGTCGATAACATAATCCATCGCCGGTACGCTCAGGGCTGGCGTCTCCTGGTTTACCCAGGCCAGCTGCCAGTTGCCGGGGTAGGTAAAATTACCGCCGTCGGCACTGATTTCGTTTTTCAGCAATGACAGTAACGTGGATTTACCGCAGCCGTTTTTGCCCACCAGGCCGACTTTCTGGCCCGGGTTAATGGTGGCTGTAGCGTTGTCCAGCAGGACACGTACGCCGCGACGAATTTGTAATGAGGAGAAAACAATCATAGAGCGCCGTATGTTCCGACTATGTTAAGTTGTCATTATAATCAGGTTAAATGTGCCGCCACGCGCCGCGTGGGTGTGCCATGGTAGCCCAAAACAACAGTGATGACGACCCGGGAGAGGAATGATGTCCCAGACAGCCAAAGTGCTGCTGCTGTATGCCCATCCGGAGTCTCAGGACTCGGTCGCCAACCGGGTTTTGCTACAACCGGCATTACAGCTAAGTAATGTGACAGTGCACGATCTTTACGCGCACTACCCCGATTTTTTTATCGATATTCCCTATGAGCAGGAGCTGCTGCGTCAACACGACGTCATCGTATTTCAGCATCCTCTCTACACCTACAGCTGCCCCGCGCTGCTGAAAGAGTGGCTGGATCGCGTGCTCAGCCGTGGATTTGCCAGTGGGGTGGGAGGAAACCAGCTGGCGGGAAAGTCCTGGCGGAGCGTCATTACCACTGGCGAGCCGGAGAGTGCGTATCGCCACGATGGGCTTAACCGCTACTCGATGAACGAGATCTTACGCCCGTTCGAGCTGACGGCGGCCATGTGCCGCATGCACTGGCTGAGCCCGATCATTATCTACTGGGCTCGTCGGCAGCATCAGGATGAGCTGGCCAGCCATGCCCGCGCGTACGGTGAGTGGCTGGCGGGGCCAAATCTGACGGGAGGTCATTGATGGAAGGCTCAGATCTTTTACTGGCAGGCGTGTTGTTCCTGTTTGCCGCCGTGGTGGCGGTGCCGTTGGCATCGCGTCTGGGGATTGGCGCGGTGCTCGGCTATCTGCTGGCGGGCATCGCCATCGGTCCGTGGGGGCTGGGGTTCATCAGCGATGTGGACGAAATCCTGCACTTCTCGGAGCTGGGCGTCGTCTTTCTGATGTTTATTATCGGCCTTGAGCTGAACCCGACGAAGCTCTGGCAACTACGGCGCTCGATCTTTGGCGTGGGTGCCGCGCAGGTGCTGTGCAGCGCGGTGATCCTTGGTGGACTCCTGATGCTGACCCAGTTCTCATGGCAGGCCGCGGTGGTTGGCGGGATTGGTCTGGCGATGTCCTCTACGGCAATGGCGTTACAGCTGATGCGCGATAAGGGCATGAACCGCAACGAAGCGGGGCAGCTGGGCTTCTCGATCCTGCTGTTTCAGGATCTGGCGGTGATCCCCGCGCTGGCCCTGGTTCCACTGCTGGCAGGATCGGGAGAGGAACATTTCGACTGGATGAAGATCGGCATGAAGGTGTTGGCCTTTGCCGGCATGCTGGTGGGAGGGCGCTATCTGCTCCGCCCGGTGTTCCGGTTTATTGCCGCCTCCGGCGTACGCGAGGTATTTACCGCCGCGACGCTGCTGCTGGTGCTGGGATCGGCCCTGTTTATGGATGCGCTGGGCTTGTCGATGGCGCTCGGTACTTTTATCGCGGGTGTGCTGCTGGCGGAGAGTGAGTACCGGCATGAACTGGAAATTGCCATCGATCCCTTTAAGGGGCTGCTGTTAGGGCTGTTCTTTATCTCTGTCGGCATGGCGCTGAATCTGGGCGTGCTCTACACCCATATCCTGTGGGTGGTGATGAGCGTTGCCGTGCTGGTCACGGTTAAAATGGCGGTGCTGTATGGGCTGGCGCGGGTTTACGGCCTGCGGCAGGCGGAAAAGGCGCAGCTTGCCGGGGTGCTGAGCCAGGGGGGCGAATTCGCTTTTGTGCTCTTCTCCACAGCATCGTCCCAGAGATTGTTTCAGGATGACCAGATGGCGCTGCTGTTAGTGACCGTGACGCTGTCGATGATGACCACGCCGCTGCTCATGAAGCTTATCGATAAGCAGCTGTCTCGCCGGATGAATGCCCCGGAAGATGAGCATGAAGCGCCCTTTGTGGAGGACGATAAACCGCAGGTGATCGTGGTGGGCTTCGGGCGGTTTGGTCAGGTGATCGGGCGTCTGCTGATGGCGAATAAAATGCGCGTGACGGTGCTTGAGCGCGACATCAGCGCGGTAAACCTGATGCGCAAGTACGGTTATAAGGTCTATTACGGCGATGCTACACAGGTCGAACTGCTGCGCTCCGCAGGCGCAGAGGCGGCGGAGTCGATTGTTATCACCTGTAATGATCCGGAAGACACCCTGAAGCTGGTGGAGATCTGCCAGCAGCATTTTCCCCATCTGCACATCCTGGCCCGGGCGCGAGGGCGTGTTGAGGCACATGAGCTGCTTCAGGCAGGGGTAAAGTATTTTACCCGCGAGACCTTCTCCAGTGCGCTGGAGCTGGGGCGTAAAGCATTAGTGACGCTGGGTATGCATCCTCATCAGGCCCAGCGCGCGCAGTTACATTTCCGTCGTCTTGATATGCGCATGCTGCGCGAGTTGATGCCGGTCCACACCGATACGGTGCAGATTTCCCGCGTACGGGAGGCGCGTCGCGAGCTGGAAGAGATTTTCCAGCGTGAGATGCAGCAGGAGCGTCGGCAGCCGGACGGCTGGGATGAATATGAATAACGAGGTAAAGAATGGCGGTACGTAAACGTTTTATCGCCGGCGCGAAATGCCCGGCCTGCCAGGCTCAGGATTCACTGGCCATGTGGCGAGAGAACAATGTCGATATTGTTGAGTGTGTTAAGTGCGGTCACCAGATGCGTGAAGCCGATAAAGAAGTGCGCGATCACGTTCGCAAAGAAGAACAAGTGATCGGCATTTTTCATCCGGACTAGCGATATGCCCCGAGTTTTTTTAAGCTAAAGGGTACACGGGTGCAGAATTCGGCTACAATCTGCGCCAGCAATTTTCCCACGCTCAGGAGATATCATGAAAGTAGCAAAAGACCTGGTGGTCAGCCTGGCCTATCAGGTACGTACAGAAGACGGTGTGTTGGTTGATGAGTCTCCGGTGAGTGCGCCGCTGGACTACCTGCACGGTCACGGTTCCCTGATCTCCGGCCTGGAAAACGCGCTGGACGGTCATGAAGTTGGTGACAAATTTGACGTTGCTGTAGGCGCAAACGACGCTTACGGTCAGTACGATGAAAACCTGGTTCAGCGTGTTCCTAAAGACGTCTTCATGGGCGTTGATGAGCTGCAGGTTGGCATGCGTTTCCTGGCTGAAACTGACCAGGGTCCGGTTCCAGTAGAAATTACCGAAGTTGAAGACGACCACGTTGTGGTTGACGGCAACCACATGCTGGCTGGCCAGAACCTGAAGTTCAACGTTGAAGTGGTTGCGATCCGCGAAGCCACTGAAGAAGAGCTGGCTCACGGCCACGTTCATGGTGCGCACGGTCATGACCACGATCACGGTCACGATGGCTGCTGCGGTGGTCACGGCCACGATCACGACCATGGCCACGAGCACGGTAAAGGCGGCTGCGGCGGTAACGGCGGCTGCGGTTGCCACTAAGCGTTACGCCTTAAGGCACAAAAAAGCGGGATATTCCCGCTTTTTTTACGTCTCAATAATGGGGTGGCGGCGTCTCTTCCGACTGCGACGCGATGTGCGATGCCTGGGAGGCTTTTACTTTTTCCGTTAACAGACGCATCAGATCCCGCAGCTTTGCCATCTCCAGCTCGTGGGCGGTGACGGTCTGATTCAGCTCATCGATGGTGATCTCCTGAAAAGCCAGGCGGCTTTCAAGCTCAGCCAGACGTGCTTCCATCTCTCTATTCTGCATGATTCACCTCGTTTGTTTCGTTAAACCCGTCCGGGGCTGGCGGCGGCGAATTTTACCTGAGATTATCCTTGCGCGCAGTAAACATCCCCTTGCTGCGAAACTAATTTAAACAAAAATAGTCTGAAATGTGGTGCTAATCAGGGGTGTCTACCTGTAGATTTGTTCCTCAACGTTTTATAGTACGCTACTCATTTACGCTTAACACGGGGTGAGAGTCCCCGGCCCTGGAGAAATGGATGAAATCACTGTTTAAAGTAACGCTGCTGGCGACCACGATGGCTGTCGCTTTGCATGCGCCGCTGACTTTCGCTGCCGATACCGCGGCGAAACCTGCTGCGACTGCTGACAGCAATGCGGCGTTCAAAAATGACGACCAGAAATCAGCCTACGCACTGGGCGCATCTCTGGGCCGTTACATGGAAAACTCTCTGAAAGAGCAAGAAAAGCTGGGCATCAAGCTGGATCAGGCGCAGCTGATCGCGGGCGTACAGGATGCGTTTGCAGACAAGAGCAAACTGTCTGACCAGGAAATCGAGCAAACTCTGCAGGCTTTCGAAGCGCGCGTGAAAGGCGCAGCGCAGGAGAAGATGGAGAAAGACGCGGCTGAGAACGAAGCGAAAGGCAAAACCTTCCGTGACGCTTTCGCTAAAGAGAAAGGCGCAAAAACTTCTCCTACTGGCCTGGTCTACAAAGTAGAGAAAGAAGGGACTGGCGAGGCACCGAAAGACAGCGATACCGTCGTTGTGAACTACAAAGGTACCCTGACCGACGGTAAAGAGTTCGATAACTCTTACACCCGCGGTGAGCCACTCTCATTCCGTCTTGATGGTGTTATCCCTGGCTGGACTGAAGGCCTGAAGAACATCAAGAAAGGCGGTAAAATCAAGCTGGTCATCCCACCGGATCTGGCTTATGGCAAAACGGGCGTCCCGGGTATCCCGGCTAACTCCACCCTGGTATTCGACGTAGAGTTGCTGGACATCAAGCCAGCGCCGAAAGCGGATGCTAAGCCTGACGCGAAGCCAGAAGCGCCGGCAGAAGCCACCAAGAAGTAAACCGGTTAAAACCGCCGCCTCAGAAGCGGCGGTTTTTTTATTGGGGTACAGATATAATTAACACTGGAAGCGCTACCTACGCTGTATTAACTTAATTGCCCGTGTAAATAATGAGCCTGCCCTGAAAACCTACCGACAGGCTCCTGAAAAGGAGTGTTTTTTTCATGACCAGGTCGCTTTTAACCAACGAAACCAGCGAACTTGATTTGCTGGATCAACGTCCTTTCGATCAGACCGATTTCGATATTCTGAAATCCTACGAAGCGGTAGTGGACGGGTTAGCGATGCTCATTGGGTCCCACTGCGAAATCGTTTTGCACTCCCTGCAAGATCTGAAATGTTCTGCCATCCGCATCGCCAATGGTGAGCATACTGGCCGTAAAATCGGCTCGCCAATCACTGACCTTGCACTGCGTATGCTGCACGACATGACCGGCGCGGACAGCAGCGTCTCCAAATGTTATTTCACCCGCGCGAAGAGCGGTGTTCTCATGAAGTCCGTGACCATCGCGATCCGCAACCGCGATCATCGCGTGATTGGTTTGCTGTGCATCAACATGAACCTGGATGTGCCGTTCTCCCAGATCATGAACACCTTCATTCCGCCAGAAACGCCGGATGTTGGATCCACAGTAAACTTTGCCTCTTCCGTTGAAGATCTCGTGACCCAGACGCTGGAATTCACCATTGAAGAAGTTAATGCCGATCGCAACGTCTCCAACAATGCCAAGAATCGTCAGATCGTGCTTAACCTCTACGAAAAAGGCATCTTTGATATTAAAGACGCCATTAACCAGGTGGCCGATCGCCTCAACATCTCCAAGCACACGGTCTATCTCTACATCCGTCAGTTCAAAAGCGGCGATTTCCTGGGGCAAGAGAAGTAATGCGTTTTGCATTAATGGTGACAGGCCCGGCATACGGTACACAGCAGGCCAGCAGCGCGTTGCAGTTTGCCCGCGCACTGCTGGCGGCCGGACATGAGCTGGTCAGCGTCTTTTTTTATCGGGAAGGGGTGTATAACGCAAACCAGCTGACCTCTCCCGCATCAGACGAGTTCGATCTGGTCCGGGCCTGGCAGTCGCTGAACCAGGAGCATGGCGTTGCCCTGCATATCTGCGTGGCGGCGGCTCTGCGTCGGGGCGTAAGCGATGCGAATGAAGCGCAACGTCTCGGTTTGCCTGCCGCGAATCTTAACGAGGGCTTCTCCCTTAGCGGTCTTGGGGCGCTGGCACAGGCTGCCTTAACCTGCGATCGTATGGTGCAATTCTGATGAACCGCGTTGCGTTTGTATTCCATTCTGCCCCACATGGCAGTGCCGCCGGAAGGGAAGGGCTGGATGCGTTACTGGCCACTTCTGCGCTGACGGAAGAGATCGGTGTGTTCTTTATCGGAGACGGCGTATTTCAGCTGCTTGCCGGTCAGCAGCCGCAGGCGGTGCTGGCGCGGGATTACATCTCGACATTTAAAGTCCTGCCGTTGTATGACATCGAGACGTTCTATGTCTGTGCAGCTTCACTGCAGGCCCGCGGCCTGAAAGAGAATACCCCCTTCATTCTGGACGCGACTGTACTTGCACCGGCATTACTGCGGGAACAGCTTTCCCACTACGACACAATCCTGACATTCTGAGGCGCGCATGCTCCATACCCTGAGCCGTTCCCCCTGGCACTGCGACATCGAAAGCCTGTTAAGCATGCTGCGTGAGGGTGATACTGTGCTGCTGATCCAGGATGGCGTTCTGGCGGCAGTAGAAGGCAGCCGCTTTGTTGATATTCTCTGTAATGCCCCCATCTCTGTCTCAGCGCTTAAAGATGATATCGAGGCTCGCGGCCTCATTGGTCAAATTTCAACCAAAATTGACGTGGTTAGCTATACTGATTTCGTCAATCTGGCCATCCAGCACACCGGCCAAATGAACTGGTGATCCGAGATCGCTGTATAATTCTTGACACCTTTTCGACGTAGCCCTAAAATTTCGCGTCCTCATATTGTATGAGGGCGTTTTATTACGTGTTTACGAAGCAAAAGCTAAAACCAGGAGCTATTTAATGGCAACAGTTAACCAGCTGGTACGCAAACCACGTGCACGCAAAGTTGCAAAAAGCAACGTGCCTGCGCTGGAAGCCTGCCCGCAGAAACGTGGCGTATGTACTCGTGTATATACTACCACTCCTAAAAAACCAAACTCCGCACTGCGTAAAGTATGCCGTGTGCGTTTGACTAACGGTTTTGAAGTGACTTCCTACATCGGTGGTGAAGGTCACAACCTGCAGGAACACTCCGTGATCCTGATCCGTGGCGGTCGTGTAAAAGACCTTCCGGGTGTTCGTTACCACACCGTTCGTGGTGCGCTTGACTGCTCCGGCGTTAAAGACCGTAAGCAATCTCGCTCCAAATACGGCGTGAAACGTCCTAAGGCTTAATGGTTCTCCGTTAAGTAAGGCCAAACTGATTTATCTTAATGTCACACTAAACTCTTAGAGTTTTGGACAATCCTGAATTAACAACGGAGTATTCCCATGCCACGTCGTCGCGTCATTGGTCAGCGTAAAATTCTTCCAGATCCGAAATTCGGATCAGAACTGCTGGCAAAATTTGTAAATATCCTGATGGTAGATGGTAAAAAATCTACTGCAGAAGCAATCGTATACAGCGCGCTGGAGACCCTGGCTCAGCGTTCTGGTAAAAATGAACTGGAAGCTTTCGAAGTAGCTCTCGACAACGTGCGCCCGACTGTAGAAGTTAAGTCTCGCCGCGTTGGTGGTTCTACTTATCAGGTACCAGTTGAAGTCCGTCCGGTCCGTCGTAATGCTCTGGCAATGCGTTGGATCGTTGAAGCTGCTCGTAAACGCGGTGATAAATCCATGGCTCTGCGTCTGGCGAACGAACTTTCTGACGCTGCAGACAACAAAGGTACTGCAGTTAAGAAACGTGAAGACGTTCACCGTATGGCAGAAGCCAACAAGGCGTTCGCACACTACCGTTGGTAATCCCTTCGGAGTATTAGTCACCAGGCGGGCGCTTCAGCGAAGCAGCCCGCTTTGGGTTACTTAACTGAACGCCTAAAAAGATAAACGAGGAATCAAATGGCTCGTACAACACCCATCGCACGCTACCGTAACATCGGTATCAGTGCGCACATCGACGCCGGTAAAACCACTACCACCGAACGTATTCTGTTCTACACCGGTGTAAACCATAAAATCGGTGAAGTTCATGACGGCGCCGCAACCATGGACTGGATGGAGCAGGAGCAGGAGCGTGGTATTACCATCACCTCCGCAGCGACTACTGCATTCTGGTCTGGTATGGCTAAGCAGTATGAACCACACCGCGTAAACATCATCGACACCCCGGGCCACGTTGACTTCACCATCGAAGTAGAACGTTCCATGCGTGTTCTTGATGGTGCGGTAATGGTTTACTGCGCAGTTGGTGGTGTTCAGCCACAGTCTGAAACCGTATGGCGTCAGGCAAACAAATATAAAGTTCCACGCATTGCGTTCGTTAACAAAATGGACCGTATGGGTGCGAACTTCCTGAAAGTTGTTGGTCAGATCAAAACCCGTCTGGGCGCGAACCCTGTTCCGCTGCAGCTGGCGATTGGTGCTGAAGAAGGTTTCACCGGTGTTGTTGACCTGGTGAAAATGAAAGCCATCAACTGGAATGAAGAAGACGCAGGCGTAACCTTCACTTATGAAGATATCCCGGCTGACATGCAGGACCTGGCTGACGAATGGCACCAGAACCTGATCGAGTCCGCTGCAGAAGCTTCAGAAGATCTGATGGAGAAATACCTGGGTGGTGAAGAACTGTCTGAAGAAGAGATTAAAAAAGCTCTGCGTCAGCGTGTTCTGAACAACGAAATCATCCTGGTAACCTGTGGTTCTGCGTTCAAGAACAAAGGTGTTCAGGCGATGCTGGATGCGGTAGTTGATTACCTGCCATCCCCGGTAGACGTTCCTGCGATCAACGGTATCCTGGACGACGGTAAAGACACGCCGGCTGAGCGTCACGCAAGTGATGACGAGCCGTTTGCTGCTCTGGCGTTCAAAATCGCTACCGACCCATTCGTGGGTAACCTGACGTTCTTCCGCGTGTACTCTGGTGTGGTTAACTCCGGTGATACCATCCTGAACTCCGTGAAAGCTGCACGTGAGCGTTTCGGTCGTATCGTACAGATGCACGCGAACAAACGTGAAGAGATCAAAGAAGTTCGCGCGGGTGACATCGCTGCTGCTATCGGTCTGAAAGACGTGACTACTGGTGATACCCTGTGTAACCCAGATCACCCGATCATTCTGGAGCGCATGGAGTTCCCAGAGCCAGTAATCTCTATCGCCGTTGAACCAAAAACCAAAGCTGACCAGGAAAAAATGGGTCTGGCTCTGGGCCGTCTGGCTAAAGAAGACCCATCATTCCGCGTATGGACTGATGAAGAATCTAACCAGACCATCATCGCTGGTATGGGTGAACTGCACCTGGACATCATCGTTGACCGTATGAAGCGTGAATTCAACGTTGAAGCTAACGTGGGTAAACCTCAGGTTGCTTACCGCGAAGCAATTCGCCAGAAAGTTACCGATGTTGAAGGTAAACACGCTAAGCAGTCTGGTGGTCGTGGTCAGTACGGTCACGTTGTGATCGACATGTACCCACTGGAGCCGGGCTCAAACCCTAAAGGTTACGAGTTCATCAACGACATCAAAGGTGGTGTAATTCCTGGCGAATACATCCCTGCCGTTGATAAAGGCATCCAGGAGCAGCTGAAGTCTGGTCCGCTGGCTGGTTACCCGGTAGTAGACATGGGTATTCGTCTGCACTTCGGTTCTTACCATGACGTTGACTCCTCTGAACTGGCGTTTAAACTGGCTGCTTCTATCGCCTTTAAAGAAGGCTTTAAGAAAGCGAAACCAGTTCTGCTTGAGCCAATCATGAAGGTTGAAGTAGAAACGCCTGAAGAGAACACCGGTGACGTCATCGGTGACTTGAGCCGTCGTCGTGGTATGCTGCGTGGTCAGGAAACTAACGTTACTGGCGTTGTGATCCACGCTGAAGTTCCGCTGTCTGAAATGTTCGGATATGCAACTCAGCTGCGTTCTCTGACCAAAGGTCGTGCTTCTTACTCCATGGAGTTCCTGAAGTATGATGATGCGCCGAACAACGTTGCTCAGGCCGTAATTGAAGCCCGTGGTAAATAAGCCGTAGGGTTAAAATCTAAGTCCCGTGCCCCCTCGGTGAGGGGGCACTATAGTAAGGAATATAGCCGTGTCTAAAGAAAAATTTGAACGTACAAAACCGCACGTCAACGTTGGTACTATCGGCCACGTTGACCACGGTAAAACTACCCTGACCGCTGCAATCACTACCGTTCTGGCTAAAACCTACGGTGGTTCTGCTCGTGCATTCGACCAGATCGATAACGCACCAGAAGAAAAAGCTCGTGGTATCACCATCAACACTTCTCACGTTGAATACGACACCCCGACT
>NZ_JBBCPK010000045.1:0-35456 GCF_037150775.1 Leclercia sp. M50 | reverse complement strand
TGCGATGATCGGCAGCGCCAGACAAAACGGCGTAAAGCGCGACAGCTCTGCGGGCAGGCCAAGCTGCAACCACAGGCTCACCACGAACAGCAGCAGATACCAGATGAGATGCCGGGCGCGCCAGTTGACGGGCTGAGAAACCAACGCCGGGCCAAGGGGCTGCCAGACGGTACTGGTGAGGTAATGCCAGATGACGAGGCAGGTCGGGGCCAGGGTCAGGCCGCCGGTCAGAGTCAGCAGCAGGGTGTTCAGCATCTCCTTTTCGCCCACCCACGGCAGGGACTGCAACAGCGCGGCGGCGATCAGCGCGGCCCCCTGGCGCAGCAGGGTGCGCCAGTCGCGCTGGTGACGATAGCGGGAAATAAGCGCAACCGGGAGGAGCGTGAGCAGGCTTCCGGTCATCAATAAGGGCAGATGCGCGAGGGCGACTTCCTGCGACAACCAGATCAGCATCAGCCACTCTGCGCCCAGCAAAACCGGCCAGTAGCCGCGCGGGCATTGCAGCATCAGCCCCAGCCGCAGGCCAAAGGGAAACAGCAGTACCGCCAGCTCCGGGCGTTCTACCAGGTGCAGGCTGATGCTCCACAGGCAGAACCAGGCGGCGGAGAAGATAAAGAAGCTGGCGACCACCGCCACCAGCCGGGAGAAAAAGGCGTCCATTACCAGCCGTCAAACATGCGGCGCGCCAGCTCAACGTCATTGCTGACGCCCAGTTTTTCCATCAGGTTGGCGCGGTGAACGTGTACGGTTTTTGGCGACAGGCCAAGCTCAAGGGCGATCTCTTTCACCGCCATTCCCTGAGCCAGCTTTTCCGCCACCTGGCGTTCGCGTCGGGTAAGCGGGTCCTGGCGTCCGGCCGCCAGCTTGAGGGCGATATCTGGCGTCAGGTAGCAACCGCCGGTGGCGACGGTGCGCACGGCGGCAATCAGCTCGTCCGGGCTGCAGCGTTTGGAGAGAAACCCGCGCGCCCCCGAGTTCAGCGCCTGCTCTACCAGCGCCGGACTGTCGTGAACCGAGAGCATGATGGTCGTTATTCCCTTCGGCAGCTGGCTCAGCAGCTCCAGCCCGGAGAGGTCCGGCATTGAGATATCGCAGATACAGACCTGCACCCCGCGTCCCGGCAGGCCGGCCAGCGCCTCGCGGCCGGAGCCGAACTCGGCCACCACCTGAAAATCGGGCTCCAGGCTCAAAAGCTGGGCAAATCCGGAGCGGACGATAAGGTGATCGTCGATGAGAGCGATGGTGGTCATGTCTGTTCCTGCGGTCTGAAAACGCCGGATGGCGCTGCGCTTATCCGGCCTACAAGAGCGAAAGACGCTTACCTTAAGCGATCTATTCGAAGAACACCGCAATTTTGTTAAACATGGTCGGATCGGACTGGTTACGCACCACTTTCACCACATCTTCCAGCTTGTCGATCTGGGCCATCATCTGCTCCAGACGCTGGTCATCATTCACCAGTAGCCAGATACGGCTGTGCTCGCTGCCCTGGATTGGCAAACAGAGGATGCCTTCCACGTTGAACGCCCGACGGGCAAACAGCCCGCAGACGTGGGTCATGACGCCTGGGTGGTTGCGGACGGTGAGTTCCAGAATGACGTTATCATTTTGCTTCTGCATGGCTTATTCCCCCACCATTTCTGTATTGGCCGCACCCGGCGGTACCATCGGATAAACTTTTTGTTGTGGATCGATACGCACGTGGATCAGTGCCGGACCCGGGCGTGAGATCGCCGCCTGAAGCGCGGCCTGCGCATCCTCTTCGGCATTCAGATCGCAGGTGTGCAGGCCAAATCCGGCGGCAATCTGCATAAAGTTAATCATCCCCGGATAGGTGGCGGCAAAGACGCCCTGCTTGTAGAACAGGCTCTGCTGCTGATGCACCAGGCCCAGCGCTTCGTTGTTCATCAGAATGATTTTCACATCCAGCTGGTTTTCCGCCGCGGTGGCCATCTCCTGGATGTTCATCATCAGGCTGCCGTCGCCGGAGAAGCAGATCACCTTGCGGTCCGGATTCGCCAGCGCCGCGCCCACTGCCGCAGGCAGGCCAAAGCCCATGGTCCCCAGCCCGCCGGAGGTCAGCCACTGACGCGGACGGTTCAGCGGATAGGCCTGGGCGGTCCACATCTGATGCTGTCCCACGTCGGTGGTGATAATGGCGCTGTCGTCCACGCAGGCGGCCACGGCGTTAATCAGCCCGTAGTGGCTCAGCGGATCGCCGCCGGTCGGGATAGCACCCGGGAATTCCTGCTGCAAACCGGTGACCTGCTCACGCCACGCGGTGCGCGGGGTGGCATCGATGTGCGGCAGCAGCTGCGCCAGCACCTCGTTAACATCGCCCTGGATCGCCACGTGCGGCTGCTTGATTTTGCCCAGCTCGGCGCGGTCGATATCCACGTGAATGATTTTGGCGTTCGGGCAGAACTGCTCGGTTTTGCCGATCGCCCGGTCATCAAAACGTGCCCCGAGAACGATCAGCAGGTCAGCTTCCTGCAGAATAAAGTTGGTGCTGCGCGCGCCATGCATCCCGAGCATGCCCAGCGACAGCGGGTGCGCTTTAGGCAGCATGCCCAGCGCCATCAGGGTCATGGTGGTTGGCAGGTTGGCCTTTTCTGCCAGGGTACGCACCGCATCAGGCGCGTCGATCACCCCGCCGCCCAGATAGAGCACCGGACGCTGGGCGGCGTTAATCATCGCCGCCGCCTCGCGCACGCTCTCCGCGCTGAATGCCGGCGATGGCGCACGGGTGCCTGGCTCTGGCAGTACCTCGATCTCAATTTCAGCGGTCTGCACATCCTTAGGAATGTCTATCCACACCGGACCCGGACGACCGGACTGGGCGATACGGAACGCATCGCTGATAACCTGCGGTAATTCGCTGATATCGCGCACTAAATAGTTGTGCTTGGTGATGGGGATAGAGATGCCGTAGGTGTCCACTTCCTGAAACGCATCGGTGCCGATCATCGAGGCAGGCACCTGGCCGGTAATGCAGACTAACGGAATGGAGTCGAGACGCGCATCGGCGATGGCGGTCACCAGGTTGGTGGCACCCGGCCCGCTACAGGCCATGCAAACCGCCGGTTTGCCCTGGGTACGCGCCATGCCCTGGGCGATAAAGCCTGCGCCCTGTTCGTGTCGCGCCAGCACGTGACGGATCTGCGTGCTCTGGCTTAAGGCGTCATACAGTGGGAGTACCGTTCCGCCAGGGATACCCGCAACCGTGGTAATCCCCTGACGTTCCAGCAGATGAACGATTAACTGCGCGCCTGTGAAACGCGTCTTGTGTGATGTTGTGCCCGAACTTGCCATGCTCCAGTCCTCTTATTGTGATCTGAGCCGACTTTCCGGGGGGCTTTAAACGAAAAACCCCGCCGGTTTGCGCCGGCGGGGTTTGGAATCGTGTGTTGATCCAGTCCCTACGGCGCATTGCCGACGACGACCACCACACGCACGACGACCACTGCGGCTGGTTGCGCAGTTTTTAGTAGGGTCGAGGTCAGCATGGAAGAGGTCATTAGGAACCTGTCTCTGGAATCATTGATAGAATTTATACAAACACAGGTTTTCAGGCGTGACAATGGAAATATTTTCATCTGCGCAAAAATGCGTCAGGGATCACGTTTCGTTTATTAAGTGATGAAAACAAAAAACCCCGCCGGAGCGAGGTTTTTTTTACAGCGTTTGCGGCTGGTGACCGCAGAGCACACTGTGTTACGTCAACGCCCGAAGTATACGCGATCGCACAGGAACGCGCAATTTGGGGCACGGATTTTGACGCATTTGAGTATGGATCGCCCTTCACGTTTTGTCCATAAATTACTGTTCATATATACAGTATTTATCTATACTGGTTGTGTTCACAGGGTGTGAGGGGAGCCGCTCGTAGTACACCGGCGCAACGAAGTCCTGGCTGAAACGGGTGGTGCCGTCAGCGCCTCCACTCCCCAACTGAGCACACTGTGTTACGTCAACAAAGGTGCTGGTCACAGGCGGCGGAAAGGTACGCCAGCATCGTGCTCCTTAACCAGAGGAGACGCGTATGAGCGTAGTGGATATGGTTGTACTTATCCTCAAACTCATTGTTGCAGCACTGCAACTGCTTGATGCTGTCCTGAAATACGTGAAGTAATTCAGGTTCAAGTCGCACCGAAGAGGGGCGGGAAACCGCCCCTCTTTAACAACGATAATAACGAGGGAATGCTATGTCGCGTTTGCTAATTGAACCCGTTACGCCGGACGAACCGGGGTATATCGCGCTTAAGGCCGAGAGCGTCGCGCTTAATTTCAACATGCTTCGCAGGCTGGAAGAGAACTGGCAGCGCGGCGAAAACCGCTTCAATGCCCCCGGCGAAAAGCTGCTGGGTGCGTTTCTCAATGGCAAGCTGGTAGGAATTTGCGGACTAAACCGCGATCCGTTCAGCCAGCAGCCGCGGGCCGGTCGCATCCGCCATCTCTATATCAGCGAAAAGTGTCGCGGGCAGGGTATCGGCAGGCAGCTGCTCGGAGTGGTGATGGCCGATGCCAGCATATGGTTCGATTTTCTCAATACCCATGCGCCCCAGACCGCCTGGGCCTTCTACCAGCAGTCGGGCTTTACGCTGGTCGCCGATGAACCGCGCGTGACGCACCGGCTGTTTTGCGCGGTTTAAGCAAATGAATTAACGCTGGCAACATTCGTTGCCGCTGTCGTTTAAAAATCCTGCCTTCTTGCCCCTTCCCGTTATTCAGCCGGGTACTTAACTTGTCATTTTCCTGTGGTAGATTCCTCGCGCATTTATGGGAATGCGTAGTTACTTATTCTTTATTTCTCACTTTTGGCAAAAGTATTCAGCGACATGAAAAAACAGCGGAACGTTAATTTACTCTTGATGTTGATCTTGCTGGTCGCCGTCGGTCAGATGGCGCAAACCATCTATATCCCGGCCATTGCGGACATGGCGAAGGAACTCCAGGTCCGCGAAGGGGCGATCCAGAGCGTGATGGGCGCCTATCTGCTGACCTATGGCGTATCGCAGTTGTTCTACGGCCCGCTCTCGGACCGCGTGGGTCGCCGTCCGGTGATCCTGGTCGGCATGACGATTTTTATGATCGCGACGGTCATCGCCATGTCCACCCACAGCCTGAGCGTGCTGATTGCCGCCAGCGCGTTGCAGGGCGTCGGTACCGGCGTCGGCGGGGTGATGGCGCGCACGCTGCCGCGGGATATGTATCAGGGCACCCAGTTGCGCCACGCCAATAGCCTGCTGAATATGGGCATCCTGGTGAGCCCGCTGCTGGCACCGCTGATTGGCGGCCTGCTGGATACCGTCTGGTCGTGGCGGGCCTGCTATGGCTTCCTGCTGATGCTGTGCGCCATCGTTACCTTCAGCATGGCGCGCTGGATGCCGGAAACCCGGCCTACTGAGGCGCCTCGCACCAGACTGCTCACCAGCTACAAAATCCTTTTCGGCAACGGGGCGTTTAACTGCTACGTGCTGATGCTGATTGGCGGCCTGGCGGGTATCGCCGTATTCGAAGCCAGTTCGGGCGTGCTGTTGGGCGCCGGGCTGGGTCTCAGCAGTATGGTGGTAAGTATTCTGTTTATTCTGCCGATCCCGGCGGCGTTCTTCGGCGCCTGGTTTGCCGGACGCGCCAATAAACGCTTTACCACCCTGATGTGGCAGTCGGTGGCAAGCTGCCTGCTGGCGGGGCTGATGATGTGGATCCCGGGGCTGTTCGGGGTGATGAATGTCTGGACGCTGCTGATCCCGGCTGCGCTCTTCTTCTTTGGCGCGGGGATGCTCTTCCCGCTGGCGACCAGCGGCGCGATGGAGCCCTTCCCGTTCCTCGCGGGCACCGCCGGGGCGCTGGTGGGAGGATTGCAGAATATCGGCTCCGGCGCGCTGGCCTGGCTCTCGGCGATGATGCCGCAAAACGGACAGGCCAGCCTTGGTCTGCTGATGACCTTAATGGGGCTGCTGATTGTGCTGTGCTGGCTGCCGCTGGCCTCCCGCGCCTCACATCACCAGCAGGCGGTGTAGCGTTCACTTGCCCTCGCGTCCGTTTCCTGTTTTCTTAAGGGGATAACGCCTGCGAGGAACCTATGACGCCACAGACCCAGACATTAATCGCGCAATATCCCCTGCTCAATGCGCTGATCGCCCTGAAAGAGACCACCTGGCTTAACCCCAAAGCCACCACGCTGGCCGAAGGGTTGCCGCACGTTGGCCTGACCCAGGCCGACGTGGATGATGCTCACGCGCGCCTGGCGCGGTTTGCGCCGTACCTGGCGAAAGCGTTCCCGGAAACGGCGGCCACAAACGGGATTATCGAATCGGAGCTGGTTGCCATACCGGGGATGCACAAGCGGCTGGAGGCAGCGTTCGATATCACCCTTCCCGGCACGTTGCTGTTGAAAAAAGACAGTCATCTGCCGATCTCCGGCTCCATCAAAGCCCGCGGCGGCATCTATGAGGTGCTGACCCACGCGGAAAAACTGGCCCTCGCCGCGGGCCTGTTAACGCCGGAGGAGGATTACAGCATCCTGCTGGAGCCGCGCTTCAAAGATTTCTTCAGCCAGTACAGCATCGCCGTGGGGTCGACCGGCAACCTGGGGATGTCCATCGGCATCATGAGCGCCCGCATCGGCTTTAAGGTGACGGTCCATATGTCCGCCGACGCCCGGGAATGGAAAAAAGCGAAACTGCGCAGCCACGGCGTGACGGTGGTGGAATATGAGCAGGACTACGGCGTGGCGGTGGAGCAAGGCCGCAAAGCGGCCGAAAGCGATCCGAACTGCTTCTTTATCGACGATGAAAACTCCCGCACCCTGTTTTTAGGCTATGCCGTGGCAGGCGCACGACTGAAAGCGCAGTTTGCTGACCAGGGCCAGGTGGTGGACAGGGAGCATCCCCTGTTTGTCTACCTGCCATGCGGCGTCGGCGGCGGCCCTGGCGGCGTGGCGTTTGGGCTGAAGCTGGCCTTTGGCGACCATGTGCACTGCTTCTTTGCCGAACCTACCCATTCACCGTGCATGCTGCTGGGAGTTTATACCGGGCTGCATGACCAGATTGCCGTGCAGGATCTGGGGATCGATAACCTCACTGCGGCCGATGGCCTGGCGGTAGGCCGCGCGTCCGGTTTTGTTGGCCGCGCCATGGAGCGCCTGCTCGACGGGTTCTATACCCTCTCCGATCAGAGCATGTATGACATGCTGGGCTGGCTGGCGCAGGAGGAGCAGATTCTTCTTGAGCCCTCCGCGCTGGCGGGAATGGCCGGGCCGGTACGTCTTGCCACTGCCGGGCACTATGCGCTGGACAACGCCACCCACCTGGTGTGGGCCACCGGCGGCGGCATGGTGCCGGACGAGGAGATGGCGAAGTATCTGGCAAAAGGGCGGTAACTTACTGGCTCTGGCGTAACAGGGTCATTAACTCGATGGGCGAACGGTGATGACGGATAAGATCGCGCATCACCCGCATATGCGGGGCACAATGGCGAAAGAACGCCAGATACCCCGCGCACAGCGCGCTTTTGCCCTCCCCCCGGTGTTTCGGGCAGTCGCCGTTGCACAGGTAAAGCGCCGGGCAGGCCTGGCACTCACCGGGTAAAGTGGTTTTTTTACGCTGGCCAAAGGCGATGGCCGCCTCACTGTTATTAAGCTCTGCCAGCGACGTCTGGTGGATGTTACCCAGCCGGTACTCCGGGTAGACATAGTGATCGCATTGATAGAGATCGCCCTGCGCCTCCAGCGCGAAGGCGTGGCCGCAGGTGACGGCGAGGGAACAGATCTGCGACGGATAGCCACACCAGACCCCTAACGTCGAGTCGAAAAGCTGCACAAAGATGCGACCAATATCCTCCCGCACCCAGATATCAAACACCGACGACAGGAATGCTCCCCACTGCGCATCGCTGACTGATTCCGGGTTGTCGTGCTCCAGCAGGGGAAGAAACTGCAGATACGGCGTGCCCAGCGCGCGCAAATAGCGATACATGCGCTCCGGCTGGCCGCTGTTCTGCCGGTTGATGACCGTCAGAAGATTAAACGACACCTGATGCGCTCGCAGCTTCTCTATCGCCGCCAGCACCTTATGATGAGTAGGGTTGCCGCTGCGGCTGACGCGGTAAGCATCATGCAGCGCCGCAGGCCCATCGAGAGAGATACCCACCAGCCAGCCCTGTTCACGAAAAAATACACACCAGGCGTCATTGAGCAGGATGCCGTTGGTCTGAAAAGCGTTGTGGATACGTTTTCCTGCGCCATGCCGCTGTTGCAGTTCCACGACACGACGAAAGAAATCCAGCCCGCACAGGGTCGGTTCCCCGCCCTGCCAGGCGAACTGTACCTCTGGTCCGGGCTGGGCGGCGATATGCTGTTGAATAAAGGTTTCCAGGGTGGCGTCATCCATGATCGCCTGTTGAGGCTTATCGATATAAAAACAGTAGCGGCAATTCAGGTTGCATCGTGAGCTGGCTGGCTTGGCCATAACCTGACATCCTGTCATGTAATACCCCTGATAAAAGTAATGAGATGGTGGACATGGCTAGCAGCAAACAGTAATGCGAGGGATAACACTGCGAGGGCGATCAAAAATTTAATATGCACCGGTCGGGATGATGAAAAATCATACAGAGAAACATCCATTTGCGCCCTGCTGCGGGTGTAATACCAGAGGATCAGCGCCGCGATTGCCAGTACACCCAGCGCCACCCAGAACAGCTGCCCTGCCTGCTGCCAGTTGTGTTTAACCGCCAGCACCATCAGGGCGCCGTAGCCCAGCAGGGTGCGCAGCCAGGCGAGCGAGGTCCGCTCCGGCTGCAGTCCCGGATCGGCCAGGCGGCGGGCTTTGCGATTATCCGCCATAGAGCACCAGTCCCATGACAATCACCGCCACCACCATCAGGATCAGGCTGATAATCAGCAGGCTGTGGGTATAGGGCAGGTCTTCTTTCAGGCGCATCGCCTTTTCATTACGCAGCCAGCGCAGGTAACCGTAGATCGCCAGCCCGCCGGAAAAGAGGCACAGCAGCAGCGCCAGCAGCTGGCGGATCACCGGCGTGGCAAAGTCGGGTGCCAGCTGGTCAAGGCCGACACCGGCTGCCAGAAAGCCCAGTGCGGTGCGGATCCAGGCCAGAAAGGTGCGCTCGTTTGCCAGCGAGAAGCGATAATCCGGCGCTTCGCCGAGGCGGGAAATTTTCATAACTACTCCTGTCTGGCTGCTCATCGAATAAAACTCAGGCAATAGTAACGTATACAGAGAAGTCATTCCCACCCGCAGGATCCGGTGGTGACAGCCGTATAACCACAGCCAGGGGAACGGGTTACAGGTGGTGTAAAGGCGGCAAGTAACACCAAGCCTTATCTTGCCGCTAAGGTTAATTTTAGATTAATGAACGCAGCTCATCGTAAGTAAATATTCTGCCGCGATAGCCTAAGCCGGTATCAATATTATAAACCGACACACCAATATTATTATCGGTATCAAAAACGAAGAAAGATTGTTCGGCACCAAAATAAACATTGTAATATTCATTCCCGACATCAAATACCGATGACGTGAGTTCGCTGCGCTGGCCTGGGAAATGAAACTGATCCAGGCGCTGAACCGTCGAGGCGGTTAAATCAATGGCAAGAATGGTAGGTAAGGAATCCAGTGCGGCAGCGGTATAAGTAACCGGGTCCGATTCAATTGTCCGGACCAGTTCATTGCCCTGTTCATCTGCGCAGGAGTTGTTATTGAACAGGGAAACAACAAACTTATTTTCACCCCGCCACGCCTGGTACCGGCTGTTGTGTGTGACAAAGACGGCATGCTCGCCGTTGGGATAGCTGAAGTTATCCGCGTCCACCACCTGCAAATTCAGGGCGCTATTCAGCACGGGAAAAGCTGGGTTATCAATAATCCACTCCGGATCCCCGGAGGTACTATTAAGTCCCAGCACAGTACAACTGGAGCGGGAATTGATCATCAGTTGCCCGGTCTCTGCGACATATTCCAGACTTTTGAAATGCACGTCGTTGGTGTCGGTATTATCCAGCACCGTGGCACCCATAAATTCCCGGGAATAATCACGTTGCCAGAGCAACGCCCCGCTGTTGATGTCGTATTTATAGAGGATGCACTCCAGTTTTTGCTCGTCACTCCAACCATCCAGCAGCGAGCCTAACACCCAGAGATTGCCTTGCCCGTCAGTAGTGATGTCGTGATGAAAACCGTAACCCGCTGGAGCAGAGTAGGTTTGCGTGACCTTACCGGCAAGGTTAAAGCGGTACAGTGTCGGCGCAAAAGCATGCTTGTCGGGATCCCAGGTTTCACTGGCTTCGGCTGACCAGAGCGAGTTTTCAATAATTTTTAGGTTGCCGTACATCCAGGGGAACAGGCCGGTAATACGCAGATCGCCATTGATGTCATAGCCATTCCACGCGCTGGTGACAAACCAACCCTGCCCTAAGGTATTCTCTGCCATCGTGCCGTCAGCAATATTGATTGCCAGCGACAGGGGCGCTTCGCCATAGTCCTGTCCCTCTGTTGATATCGATATAAGGAGGGTTTCTACGGCATTGTCAGCGGTATAAAGATTCAACGTGACCGAATTTAAATAATTGGCATACAACCCCACCACGACAATCTCTGGATTAACGCTGTATTGATCGGTGCCGTAATGAAAACTGGTGTTCGCCGTTTTACCCTTGACGGTGTAGTCAAAGCGTACCGCCTCGGTACTATCAATAGAAATTAATGCGCACAGTTTGTTTTTATCGTAGGGATTCAGCTTAACAGTATAGGTTGCGTTCATTTTTTCATTCCTTTGTTTAATAATGATTGGAAAATTACTTAGCCGTGCGAAAGCTAACTTATACTTCGGTTTAATATAATTTTGTGGCTGAGCCCGCAAAATAAAATCGTCGCCTTTAATTTACTAAGTATATCTTCAAAACACTTCCCACCTCAATAATTAAGGTTAAATTATTGACCGTTTATATATTGAATCATCCAATAAGGGCATCCCGGCTTATTCACAAATCCATTGTATATATAAAAAGCTTATCGAATAGAAATTTAAATAATAGAAAGTAATACATCAGTAATTTTGCAAATAGAATCACAAAAAATCAAAATTAATCTTCTAATGACTAAATATGATTATTAAAGTGCATTTGCTGCCAAAAATGTTTGCCTTTATCACCACTAGTCGTTCCGTTATTAAATAAGAAGCAACAAAAAAGTGGATTTTATTAATCTGGAAGCGAATATCACGGAGGTTGACTGCATTATGTTTTCAGACTTCATTTCAGTAATACAATCTTTTTTAACTGAACCCGCTATTTTAATTGGGTTGCTGGTGGGGCTGGGTTATGCCCTCGACAGGAAATCGCCGATCAAAATTATTACCGGTATGGTTAGCGCCATGGTGGGATTAATGATGGTGCTCTTTGGCGGATTTCAGTTCTCAGCCACATTTAAACCCGTTGCCGATGCGGTCAGTAAATCTTATGGCATTCATGGCTATTTAATGGATTCCTATGCCATGAAAGCAGCAACCCAGATTGCACTCGGCGATAATTTCGGTTTTGTAGGTTATGTGTTTGTGCTGGCCTTTTTTACCAACCTGGTGCTGGTCTTACTTGGCCGCTACACAAAGGTGAAAGGCATTTTCCTCACCGGCAATACCGGGGTGTCTCACTCTCAGGCAGTGCTGTGGTTGATCGTCTTCTGGCTGGGCTTTGGCTGGGTGCCGTCGATTATTATCGCCGGGATTTTAACCGGCGTATTCTGGGCGTTTGCGACTACCCTGATAGCCAAACCGGTGGCGAAAATCACCAATAATGCCGGCTTTACCATTGCCCATAACCAGATGCTGGGGATCTGGTTTTTCTCGAAATTCGCCCACCTCTTTGGCGACGCCGAGAAGCAGGATGCCGAGAATATGAAGCTACCCGGCTGGCTGGCTATTTTTAACCATAACGTTACCTCCATCGCCATTGTCATGACCGTGTTCGTCGGCGGGTTCCTGTTGACGACCGGCATCGATAACGTTCAGGTCATGGCAAAAGGTAAGCCCTGGTATATCTACATTATTAATCTCGGCCTGCAGTTCTCCATGTATATGGTGATCCTGCTCCAGGGCGTTCGTATGATGGTCGGGGAAATTAACGCCTCGTTTAAAGGCTGGCAGGATCGTTTAATTCCCGACGCGATTCCCGCTGTCGATGTTGCAGCATTACTTCCCTTCTCCCCGAATGCCGCCACCCTTGGTTTTATTTTCTGTACCTTCGGCACGATTTTTTCGATGGGGATCCTGCTGCTTACCCATAGTCCGATTATGGTATTGCCCGGTTTTGTGCCGCTATTTTTTGCGGGCGGCCCGATCGGCGTATTAGCCAACCGGCTGGGCGGTTACCGCGCCGTTATTATTTGTACTTTCCTGCTGGGAATTATTCAAACCTTCGGCACCGTATGGGCAATTCCCTTAACTGGCCTCGCTGCGGAAGGGGTGGGCTGGACCGGTATTTTCGACTGGGCGACCTTATGGCCAGCGATTTGCGAAGTACTTAAGTTTATTGCCTTAACGTTCCATCTTGGGCCTTATGCGGGCTAACTCATCTCATTGTGAAAAGGATATCGTTATGAAAGACAAAATTAATATTCTGTTTGTTTGCGGCTACGGTGTCGGCAGCAGCGTGATGTTGCAGACGGTGGTAAAAAAAGCGTTAGCTAAATATGACATTGATTTCGCCATGGAGCACACCGCCGCCGGCGAAGTCGGTGGGTTCACCGAATGGGCCGATATCTATGCCATTTCGAAAAAGCTGATTGATGTGGTAAGCCTCGATCCGCGGCACGGGCAGTATCTGATCCCCATCGAAAATATTATGGACGGAGAGACCATCGGGAAGCAGATCTACGCCTTGGTTGAAGAACATTTCCCGCATCTGGTAAAGGCCCGTTAAGGAGCGACGATGAAAGCGATCATTCTGCTCTTCGACAGCCTGAATAAGCACTATCTGCCGCCTTATGGGGATATGATCACCCAGGCGCCAAATTTCCAGCGTCTGGCGGCCCGCTGCGCCACCTTCAACAACAGCTATGTTGGCAGTATGCCCTGCATGCCCGCACGTCGCGAGTTACATACTGGCCGGTATAATTTTTTGCACCGGGAGTGGGGGCCGCTGGAGCCGTTCGACGACTCCATGCCGGAGCTACTGAAAAAAGCAGGCGTCTATACCCACCTGATCAGTGACCACCTGCACTACTGGGAGGATGGCGGCGGCAACTACCATAACCGCTACAGCTCATGGGAAATTATCCGTGGGCAGGAGGGAGATCACTGGAAGGCCAGCGTCGCCGACCCGGCCATCCCGGAGGTGCTGCGCGTGCCCCAGAAACAAACCGGGGGCGGGGTCTCCGGGCTCTGGCGACACGATTGGGTCAACCGCGACTACATTCAGCAGGAGGCGGACTTCCCGCAAACCCAGGTCTTTAACGCCGGATGCGAGTTCATCGACAAGAACCATCACCAGGATAGCTGGCTATTGCAGGTGGAAACCTTCGACCCCCACGAGCCGTTTTATACCACCGAGTCGTACCTCTCGTTATACCAGGATGCCTGGAACGGCCCGCACTACGACTGGCCCCGCGGCAAAGTGGAAGAGAGCCCGGAGGCGGTAGAGCATATTCGCTGCCGCTATCGCGCCCTGGTCTCCATGTGCGATCGCAATCTGGGGCGCATTCTGGACCTGATGGACCGCCACGATCTGTGGCGCGATACGATGCTCATCGTCGGCACCGATCACGGCTTTTTGCTCGGGGAGCATGGCTGGTGGGCGAAAAACCAGATGCCGTATTACAACGAAGTGGCGAATAACCCGCTATTTATCTGGGATCCGCGCAGCGGTCATCAGGGGGTGCAGCGGGATGCGCTGGTGCAGATGATTGACTGGGCGCCGACGCTGCTGGAGTTCTTCAACCAGCCCATTCCACCTGACGTTCAGGGCCGTCCGTTAGCCCGCATTCTTGAAGATGATACCCCGGTGCGTGACGCTGCGCTGTTTGGGGTCTTCAGCGGCCATGTCAACGTCACGGACGGGCGCTATGTCTATATGCGCGCCGCACTGCCTGGCCGTGAGAATGACATCGCCAACTACACCCTGATGCCCATCAAGATGAATACCCGCTTTACCCCGGATGAGCTGGAGGCGATCGCGCTGGCGCCCCCCTTCCGCTTTACCAAAGGGGTCAAAACGCTGCGTATTCCGGCTCAGGAAAAATACCCCGGGGTGAACCGCGTCGGTAATCTACTGTTCGATTTACACACCGACCCGCACCAGCAGTGCCCGATAGAAGATAAAGCCATCGAAGCGCGGATGATTGCCCTGCTGGTGCGTCTCCTGCATGAGAGCGACGCCCCGGCAGAGCAGTTCGCCAGGCTGGGGTTAGAGGTTTAACCTATCCCCCAGAACAGCACCGCCAGTAGCTGCGGTGTGATAATGCGCATAAACATCACCAGCGGATAGACCGTGGCGTAGGAGAGCGCCGCCGCCCCGCTGGTGGCGTGCAGGTTGTTGGCAAAGGCCAGCGCCGGGGGATCGGTCATCGAACCGGCCAGCATGCCGCAGAGGGTCAGGTAGTTCATCTTCGCCAGAAGCCGCGCCAGAATGCCCATAGTGATCAGCGGGACGGCGGTAATGAGGATGCCATAGCCAATCCAGCTCACGCCGTCACCGCGGGCGAGCGTCTCGACGAAATCCCCGCCAGATTTCAGCCCCACCACCGCCAGAAAGAGCACGATCCCCAGCTCACGCAGGGCAAGGTTGGCGCTCGGAGGCATAAACCAGTAGAGCTTACCGACACAGCCGATACGACCGAGGATCAGCGCCATAATCAACGGCCCGCCTGCCAGCCCCAGCTTGAGCGCCACCGGGAACCCCGGTACATAGAGGGGGATAGAGCCGAGCAGAACGCCGAGTCCGATACCGATAAACACCGGTAGCATCTGCACCTGCTGCAGTTTTTGTTGTGCGTTACCCACCATATTGGCGACGGCGTCAATGGAGGCCGGGCGCCCGACGAGGTTAAGGATGTCGCCAAACTGCAGGCTGGCGTCCGGGCTGGCCACCAGCTCGATCCCGGCGCGGTTCAGGCGAGAGATCACCACGTCGTAGCGCTCTTTTACCTGCAGTTCGCGGATTTTCTTGCCTAATACCTTCTCGTTGGTCACCACCACGCGCTCGACGCGCATATCGGTGCCGCGGGTAGAAAGGGAGGTATCCACCTCCTGGCCAATCACCAGTTGGGCGTTATGCAGGTCCGCCGGTTGCCCCACCAGATGCAGCAGGTCGCCTATCTGGATCACCGTGCCGGGCAGCGGCACCATCAGGGTTTCCTCACGCTTCAGGCGGGAGCAGATAATATTGGCGCTGTTAAGGATCGGCACATCCTGAATCGGCAGGTTGTTGAGGTTGGGGTTGTCGACGCGGATGTTGATGGTTTTAATCAGCGCCTGTCCGTTCGTAAGGGTAGATTCATGCTCCCGGGCTTCCTGTTCAACGTTAACGCGAAACAGGATACGCATCAGCCACATGGTGAGCAGGATGCCGCAGATGCCGAACGGGTAGGCCATGGCGTAGCTCATCCCCATCTGATCGACGATGTCGGGGGCGATGCCCAGATCGCGCAGGATTTGCTGCCCGGCACCCAGCGCGGGAGTATTGGTTACCGCCCCGGAGAAAATGCCCAACACCACCGGCAGCGGAATGGCGAAGAGTTTATGCAGCAGGGCGGTAACCAGCCCACCCATCACCACAATCCCCATCGCAAAAAGATTAAGCCGCAGGCCAGAGACGCGCAGCGAGGCGAAAAAGCCGGGCCCGACCTGGATGCCGATAGTGTAAACGAAGAGGATCAGGCCAAATTCCTGAATGAAGTGCAGCATTTCCGCGCTGAGCGTAATGCCAAGCTGGTCGGCAAAATGGCCGACAAAAATCCCGCCAAAGAGCACGCCGCCAATGCCGAACCCGACGCCGCGGATTTTGACATTGCCTATCCACAGCCCGACCACCGCAACCAACGCCAGAATACTGACCGTTAACGCTATATCACTCATGACAGCATCCCTGTGAATAACAATATAATTAGCAGGGATTTTCGCAGAGCGCGGGCGGGTTGTATGGGCGATGGCGCACAAAAAAGCCCCGCCGGGGCGGGGCTTTGATTTTGCCCGGCGACGCTTCGCTTGCGCGAGCCTGCGGGTCTTGTAGGTCGGGTAAGCGTAGCGCCCCCCGACACAGTCTATTAACTGTTCAACGCCGGACGTTCGCTGATGGCGATCCGCTGCGGAGCAACCGCCTCCGGCACGTTGCGGGTGATGTCGATATGCAGCAGCCCGTTGGTGAAGGTGGCGCCTGTCACCTCCATATGTTCAGCCAGGGTAAAGCTCAGGCTGAACGGCTGGGTCACCAGCCCCTGGTGCAGCCATTTGGTTTCGGTTGCTGGTTTTTCCGGAGTGCCTTTTACCGTCAGGCGTGTGCCTTCCAGCTGAATATCGAGGTTCTGCTGGCTGAAGCCGGCCACTGCGAGCGTAATGCGATAGTGGTTATCGTCGCTCTTTTCGATGTTATACGGCGGGAAGGTCTGGCTTTCGGTGGTGCTTTGCAGCGCGGAGGCCAGTTTGTCAAAACCGATCCACTGACGCAGCAGCGGGGATAAATCGTAATTACGCATACTAAATCTCCTTCTGAGAAGCGAGTTCGGTACAATTTATTTTTGTACACACTTGTTCCTGCAAATCCTTATGGATTCACATATGCTCCCGATATCGGCAAGCATTTATATTTGGGCCGCGAAAGCGACCCGGACAATTAATTAATTTCGATACGGCGCGGTTTTTTCGCTTCCGGGATAACACGTTCCAGATCGATATAGAGCAGACCGTTAACCAGGTTCGCGCCATGAACGTGGATGTTCTCAGCTAACTGGAATTTACGTTCAAAGTTACGTTCCGCGATGCCCTGATAGAGGTAGGTACGTTCTTTCTGCTCGCCCGCATGAGCGCCTTTCACCACCAGCAGGTTATCCTGAGCGGTGATCTCCAGTTCGCTTTCAGCGAAACCGGCCACGGCAATCGCAATGCGATAATGGTTTTCGTCAACCAGTTCAACATTGTATGGAGGGTAGCCATTGCTCTGGCTTTGGTTGTTTTCTAAATGGTTGAACAGACGATCGAAGCCAATGGCTGAACGATAAAGCGGAGAAAGATCAAAGTTACGCATACAGTTAAAACTCCTGAAATCAGCAAGAATTGTCGCCTTCCACCGTGGACAGGCAGGAGTATCCCAAACGCCCCTCAGGCACGTTTGTTCATCGATACATCCTTAAAATGGGTCCGTTTGCGATCTTTTCAAGCATGCCGTTGCGAGAATTTTTTGCACTTTACGGGTACTGGAATAGACTGGGTCTACAGCACGTAAGGTTAAAATGCGATAGGTGCCACAGAGCGGTACTTTTCAACTATTCATTTTGAGAATGGCCCGTTATAAACCCGGTAGCAGGTTTATGCCGTGCCATTGATGATGACTAACTGATGATGAAAAATGTTCTGATAAAACTGACGACGTTCAGCGCAGTGGTTGTGCTTTGCGGGTGTTCGAGCGTGATGTCTCACACCGGCGGTAAAGAAGGAACCTATCCCGGCACGCGAGCCAGCGCGACTATGCTGGCTGACGACGATACCCACTGGGGAACGAAATCGCTGGTGGTGCTCGATATGCCATTTACCGCGGTGGTCGATACCCTGCTGCTGCCGTGGGACCTCTTCCGCACCGATAAATCCGTTCGCTCCCGCGTGGAGCAAAGCGAGCAAGAGACCCTGGCGACCAACGCCGTGATCCCGCCCGCCGGGATGCCCTCTCGCTGATTAGCGTCCGGTCTCTGTCACCCACAGCTGCCGGAATCCGTCGATCTCCTCCATCCAGGCAATGGTGTGCCCATCCGGAGAGTAAATCACCGCATCACCCGACGGCGGATTGCCGTGATCGGACGTCAAAAACGTCACAGCACCAGACGCCGCATCACAGGTTGCAATGCGATCCTCCAGCACAAATCCCAGTGAATGGCCCGCCGGATGCCAGTTAAAGGCCGACTGAATATCGCTTGGGTTATGGGTAAGCTGACGGGGTTCACCCCCTTCAGGGGCGATCAGCCACAGCTGCACCACGCCGTTATCATCCCGCATCAGGAACGCGATTTGTGTCGCCTGGGGGTTGCTGCGCACCCAGTGGCGCGGCACGTTCACCAGCCCCGGATAGCGGTTGCCGTGGGTAAAGGTTAACCGGCGCTGCATGACCCCGGCAGGCGGGGCGGGCATGCGATCTGCCGTGCCCTGAAGCGGTAGATCGCCCGCCTGTTTCCAGCCCTGTTCATCTTTCGGCAGGTCAACGATAAACAGCTCCGGCACCTTCTTGCCGCTGGCGGTAAGGGTATCGCCGATAAAAGCCAGTTGATGATTACCGACCCAGCCCTCTTCGTAGGCACGGTTGATCTCATCGCTGCCCGGCTGCGGCGTGGGGGTGGTACGGCTGACCAGCACGCTCCAGTGCGTACCGGCATACTCCCGCGGATGGTGGCCCGCAGGGGTCACCGGGCCATAAGGCGCGGCCACGCCCACGTTGCGTAAATCCAGCGCCGGATCGAGCGTGTGCAACACATGGTCGTTATAGGTAAAGCTGACGTACTGCCCGTCCGGGCTATACACATGAACATGACTGCCACCGCGCAGCGCGCCGGAGGTGAAAGGCGGTGTGATATCCATCGCATCAAGATGACTCACCTGCCCACGCTCTACAACCACCCCCTGACGGTGATGGAAGTCGTACTGCCAGTGGGCGTCGGGATGTTGCGGGCCGTGGATAAAAACGTATTTATCAGCCGTCGGATGGACGGTGACAACCCCCACATGCGCACCGTTGCTGGCGCGATAGATCACCTCGACGTCGCCGGTTTTAACATTCACTCGTTCAATGGTTTCGCCGGTAAACGACGCCCCGGAAGGCCGGACGTCAAAAGCCAGCCATTGGCTGTCTGCGGTCCAGGTACGGGTATTGGTGAGCTGATGGTTGCGGGGAGCGAAAGTGATTTGTTTCATGAGGATACCCTGATGCGCGACAATTTTATTAATCATACTCAACAAGCACATCACTTTCAGTGCGTAGGTAACGCCGCCCTAAACGATGCGAACAACACGTAATGGCACATATTGCTCAGAAGGAAAGATGAGAGCAGGCGGCAAGTACGTCGAGCGTACTTGCCTGACAGGCTTTAATTCAGCACAAACTTCTCAATCGCGTAGGCCACGCCATCTTCGAGGTTAGATTTAGTGACGAAGTTAGCCACCTCTTTCACCGACGGGATCGCGTTCTCCATCGCCACGCCTAAGCCAGCATATTCCAGCATCGCTATGTCGTTTTCCTGATCGCCGAGCGTCATGATCTCTTCCGGCTTGATCCCCAGCGTTTCGGCCAGCGACTTCACGCCGGTGCCTTTATTGACGCGTTTATCGAGGATTTCGAGGAAGTACGGCGCACTTTTCAGCACGGTGTACTTCTCTTTTACCTCATCCGGAATGCGGGCGATGGCCTGGTCGAGAATGGCAGGTTCATCGATCATCATAACCTTCAGGAACTGGGTTTCGGGATCCATTTTTTCCGCTTCGCAGAACACCAGCGGGATGGTGGCGACGTAGGATTCATGTACCGTGTAGTAGCTGATGTCGCGGTTCGCGGTGTACAGCGTGGTGCGGTCGAGGGCGTGGAAGTGCGAGCCTACCTCGCGGGAGAGTTGTTCCAGATAGCGATAGTCGTCATAGCTCAGCGCGGTCTGCGCCACCGTGCTGCCATCGGCCGCTTTCTGCACCAGCGCACCGTTGTAGGTAATGCAGTAATCTCCTGGCTCGTTCATGTGCAGCTCTTTCAGGTAGTTATGCACCCCCGCATATGGGCGACCGGTGCAAAGCACCACGTTCACGCCCTTCTCCCGGGCTGCGGCAATCGCATTTTTAACGGCAGGAGAGATGGTGTGGTCTGGCAGCAGCAGCGTGCCGTCCATATCGATTGCAATGAGTTTGATAGCCATGAGATCCCCGGTTGGAATGAGTCTTTCCTCATGCTAACGCGATTCCGCTCAAAAAACAGTAAAAGTGTCAGGGAGAAAGGGGATGAGAAAACAAGGTTTCACTCCCCTATTCACCCGGCGGTACAGGCTCGCCGGGATTACGCCACAGACATCACAGTCAGGCTGATGCCTGCTTTTTGCCTCCCAGCATCAGCAGAATAGCGGAACCGATGGCCAGCGCACCGACAAGATAGAACGCTGAATAATATTGTCCGGTTCCTTGCACAATAAACCCGGTTAACATTGGTGCAAACACCCCTGCAAGGTTGGCGAGGAAGTGAATAAAGCCGCTGACGGCACCCACATTATTCCCCTTCACCGTATCCTGAACGATAGCCCAGTAGCATGACGTGGTGACATACATGGCGAACATCCCAACGGACATCAGCCCAATCGCCCCATAGAGGTTGTGAACCAGGGCGGAAGCGGTAATGCATATCGCGGCGATAATCAATCCAATGACGATGATAACCTTACGAGAAAACAGCAGGTTATGGGTCAGCTTATAAATATAGTCAGAGATAAATCCGCCGGAAATCAGGCCGACAAAACCGAGCAGCCAGGGCAGCACGTTGGCGATACTCATATCCCGCATATTCAGCCCACGCGCATCCAGTAGATAACTTGGAAACCAGGTCATAAAAAAGAACAGAATGTAGCTGTAGGCAAAAAAAGCCAGCGCGGTGAACAGAATGATCGGTTGCTTCAGGTAATACGAGAGCTTTTCATTCGGAAGGTCGTTCCCGGCGGTATCCGCTTCGGCCTGTTCAACCGTATCCTCTGTTGATGCTTCGCTACCCTTCGTGGCGATGAGCCAGATGGCCACCCACGCAAAACCGATAACCATCATCCCAACGAACGTTATGCGCCAGCCAAACGCCAGCGCAGCGGCGGCGACGATAGGCGCGGAGACCGCCCCTCCCATCGGGTTACCTGAAAAAGAGACACCCACAGCTCTGGCACGCTCACGCGCAGGGAACCACTTAACGATGGTTTTATTGGTCACCGACCCCATCGGACCTTCTGCCGCGCCAAAAATAACGCGAATAAAAAACAGGGAAGTAAAATTAAACGCCGCGCAGGTCAAACCGGCAAAGAGCGACCATAGCCCCATTGCGCCAGCAAATATGCGTCGTGGTCCATATTTATCAGCCAGCCAGCCGCCGACAAAACAGAACACCGCATAACCAATCGCGAAGCTACTAAAAATCAGACCCAGCTCAGCTTTATTAACATTCAAATCAGTCGTGATATAGGGGGCGAGAATAGATAATGCCGCCCGATCTATATAATTTATCATTGATGCGATAAAAAGGAGCGCAAGGATAAAATATCTTCTTCCAGTATACATTTAATTCTCCATGATAAAGAGGGTTTACAGATGTACTTAGCTGTTATTGATATTTAATGCACGAGGTGGTGTTGTAATACCTATATTATTTTATTCACGGAGCGGATAAAAATTGATAAATGCTTTCAACCACCGGAATACCTTCGCGTTGACATCTCTCTTTATAACTTATCTGAGGATCGTTAGGCGCTAATACCTTTTCAACGCCAGGTACAGGCTTCACCGCCCGCAGTTCATCACGCATCGTTTTTACGGTAGCGGCAAATAGCGGATTACCGAGTTTTTCAGGATCGATAACGATGACCAGGCTCGCCAGCTTGCGCATTTTGTCGTAATCGCCATACATACGAACAATATGATTGCCAAAATTGGCCCCCATTAATATGCCGGTTAGCACATCAATTGCCAGCGCAATGCCTGAGCCTTTATGCCCCCCGAAAGGCAAAAGGTTCTCGATTTTGTGCGGATCTGTGGTGATATTGCCTTCTTTATCCAGCGCAAGTCCTTCACCGATGGCTTTGCCCGTCTCTTTGGCATGTAAAATTTTACCAAACGCGATTGCACTGGTCGCCATATCGACAATCATCGGCTTTTCACCAGCAACCGGGAAACCAAAGGCAATCGGGTTAGTCCCCAAAAACCGCTCCGCGCCGCCGTGCGGAGCGACACAGGTATCTGTCTGCGTCATGACGATAGCAACAGTGTTTTGCTGGGTGGCGCGCTCAGCAAACCAGGAGAGCGCGCCGCAGTGAGAGGTATTTTTTACCCCCACGAAACCGAGTCCGGTTTCTTTCGCCAGCGCTATCGCATGATCCGTCGCGGCCTTCAACGCCGAATGGCCCATGCCGTCATCAGAATCCAGCACCGCAACGGAAGGTGAAATAGTATTGATAGACATTTTTGCAGCCGGGTTCAGACCGCCCGCTTTCAGGCGTGTGCAATAATGTTCAACACGCATGACGCCATGGGAATGGACGCCTGTCATATCGGCGTG
Source organism: Leclercia sp. M50 (assembly GCF_037150775.1). Classification (NCBI taxonomy): domain Bacteria; kingdom Pseudomonadati; phylum Pseudomonadota; class Gammaproteobacteria; order Enterobacterales; family Enterobacteriaceae; genus Leclercia; species Leclercia sp. M50. The sequence continues at coordinate 12,961 of NZ_JBBCPK010000045.1, read as the reverse complement.
CACCAGAATATCCGTAACTTCACCAGCCGTTTTATCATCCAGCCCGGCATGGGTTAATTTTTTTAATACCAGTGACTTCAGTTCTTTTTCTTTAACAAATACGGTAGACATAATATTCTCGCTTAAAATTTAATAACGCCTTTAACTAATGATTTATTTTCCACGACGTCTTCTTTGTAACGGTGACCGAAGCTATAAAAGTCGTACTCTTTATTCACCATCAGTTTTTCAGGCAAAACACCTGCGGCCATAAATGCGATGACGCACTCAAAATCTTCACGCGTAGCATTACGACTGGCTAAAAGCGTGGTCTCTTTTTTATGAAATGTTGGATCGTCAAGCACCAGTTCGCCTATATAAAGCCCGATAAAGACGATTTTTCCACCGTGGCCAATCAGGTCGACCGAACGCGACATGGAAGATTTATTTCCTGTTGCATCAAGCAGCGTACAGGCCAACTGACCGTCAAAGCAGGTTTTCAATGCGTCCAGATAATTTCCCTGGGTTGGATCGAGGGTTTGCAGACCGAGCTTATCGGTAATTTGCTGACGACGACCCGCATCAATATCCGCAACCACCACGCGAGCGCCCTTCGCTTTTGCGATCGCCGCTGCTGCCAGCCCGATCGGTCCGGCACCAACCACCAGTACGTTCTGCTGCGGTTTAATTTCTGCGCGACGAACCGCATGTGCGCCAATCGCAAAGCATTCCACCAGCGCCCCTGCGTTGTCACTCAGGCCAGGCGGGAGTTCCACCAGATTCTCTTCACGAACGGCCAAATATTCGCTAAACCCGCCATCCTGATGAACGCCATACAGAGAGACATTTTCACAGCAGTTGGTTTTACCTTCCTGACAAGCCATACATACGCCGCAGGGTACGCAGGGAATAACGCTATAACGCCGCCCTTTTTTTACGCGATGGCAGTCACTTCCCGTCTCCTCCACTACGCCACAAATTTCATGGCCTAGTACCCGTGGGTAGGAAAAGAAAGGCTGGCGACCCGCAAAGGCGTGGATATCGGTACCGCAAATCCCTACCGCGCGGATCTTCAGCAGCGCCTCGCCCGCTTTCAGCTCAGGCATATCTCGTTCGATATATTCAATTTTTTCCGGATGTTGGCAGATCAGCGTTTTCATACGTTTTCCTGTTGTAATACATGGTTAATGGCGGCGTGAACGCCGTCTTTTTCAATGGCGACAAATACCTGCCGGACCTCGTTCATGAACATGGCGTTATTGCTGGCAAGCGTGCCGAAGATGCTCTCTATCTGCAGTAGCGCATGCGCCCGCTCCCATGAGCTATCCTGCGGCGTTATGCGCGCATAAAATTCATCATTCAGGGGGTCGGCAAGCGTCTGACCACGGGATACGGCATCAAGCACGAAATGAAGCCAGCCAGCGATCAGTAAAGACAATCCGTTTCTTTGCACCTTGCGCGCTTGCAGCGTGCGCCACGGATCGATAGCGCGTTGCGGAAGCTTCTGGGAACCATCCATCGCGATCTGGCTGGTTTTATGTTTGATATGTGGATTACAGAAGCGCGCGATGAGCAAACGGGCGTACTGGTCCACATCGAGATGTAAATCCGGATCAAGGGATTTGGCCTGCTCGTCGACCATCAGGTGGAAAACGGCCGCATTGAGGACCGGGTCGGCCATGCATTCAGAGATAAACTCGTAGCCCGCCAGGCTGCCGTTGTAAGCCAGGAAGGAGTGGCTGCCGTTCAGCATACGTAGCTTCATCTCTTCATAGGGCACCACATCCTGAACAAACATCGCACCGGCGTTGTCCCACTGCGGACGTCCGGCGACAAAGTTGTCTTCAATCACCCACTGGCGAAAATCTTCACAGACCACGCCGCAAGGATCGGCATAACCCGTCTCTGCTTCAATCACTGCAAACTGCTCAGGCGTCATGGCCGGAACGATGCGGTCAACCATAGTGCCAGGAAAGGTCACTTGCTGTTCGATCCACGCGGCAAGCCCGGCGTCGAGCTGCGAGGCGAAGTCGAGAACGGCATTTTTGGTCAGTACGCCATTGGCGGGAATGTTGTCGCATGAAAGCACGCTAAAGGGGGAAAGCGCCTTCTCGCGCCGTATACGTAATGCTTCTACGAGCAGGCCGATAGCCGACTGAGGCGCGCGCGGAGAGGTTAAATCATGGCGGATAAGCGGATTCGCGAGATCAAGCCTGCGCGACTGCGGGTCGGTGCAGTAGCCTTTTTCAGTAATGGTCAACGAGACGATTTTGACCTGCGGCTCCGTCAACTTATCGATAGCAGCCTGAATACCGCTCGCGGGAGTGTGCAGCGCGCCGGCCAACGCTCTGACCTGACGGCATGTTGTCGCGGTCGCTGACTTTTCAACCACGGTAAAAAGGCACTGTTGGCTGTTGAGTGCATCTACCAGCTCTGCGCTACCAAGCAAATTGATACCAAAGATCCCCCAGGGAGATTCCATGCTTTCATTTGAGAGATCGGTATACACCGCCTGATGCCCGCGATGAAAAGCCCCAAGGCCGAGATGAACGATGTCTGCCTTCAACACCTGTCGATTGTACGTAGTCTTTTCCATACGAATTGTCCTTGTGAAACACTGGACCAATAATGCCAAAATGGTTTACCAAAACAGTGATAATGATCTAAAATGGTGAACAGAATGGTGGTACGGAAAATGATGCAAATGCAGGAAAACATAAAATATCAAACATTATCATTAAGTTACTGGAATTTTTCAGTGGCAAAATCCAGGCACGCTAAAAAACTGTGACACCCGTCAGAGGATCGACGCTGCAAACTGGTGTACCATCTGCGAAGTCGAAGCAAAACCGCACCATTAACTCACTGTTTTTAATGAATATTAAGGAAAGAGAAAGGATCCGCGCTAAAGCAATCCCACAATTTGGTATACAGAATTAGTGAAACAGGTATACCAGGGTATGTGTTTAGTGAATCAATTAACAGGATGAAAGAGGACGGAAAAATGGAGTCGACAATCAGGCAGATAGAAACCCGACTGTTTAAGGTTCCGCTGGAGGAAGTTCTGGTGGACGCAAAGCATGGCGACCACAGCCATTTTGAGTTGATCACAACGACCATCACGCTTGAGAATGGAGCTACGGGTACAGGTTATACCTATACCGGCGGCAAGGGCGGTTACGCCATTAAGGCGATGATCGACCATGATTTGGCGCCTGTTCTGAAGGGTAAAGACGCCACGGCAATTGATGAAATATATGACTTTATGGAATGGCATATTCATTACGTCGGTCGTGGCGGTATCGCTTCGTTTGCTGTCTCTGCAGTGGACATTGCGCTATGGGATTTGAAGGGTAAGCGTGAGCAGCTTCCGCTTTGGAAAATGGCAGGTGGTGCGAACAATAGCTGTAAAGCCTACTGTGGCGGTATCGATCTGGCGTTTCCGCTGGATAAACTTTTGCGCAGCATCCAGGGCTATCTGGACAGTGGCTTTAACGGCGTGAAGATTAAGGTAGGGCAGAAAAACCCGCAGGATGATATCGACCGCATCAAAGCCGTTCGCCAGCTTATCGGTCCTGACGTGACCTTCATGATCGACGCTAACTATTCCCTTTCGGTTGACCAGGCCATCGCTCTCTCGAAAGCGGTTGAATCATGTGATATCACCTGGTTTGAAGAGCCAACCATTCCTGATGACTATGATGGCTACGCACGCATCGCCGAAAATACAACGATTCCACTGGCGATGGGTGAAAATCTGCATACCATTCATGAATTCGGATACGCGCTGGACCGCGCAAAGCTGGGGTTTATTCAGCCTGACGCCTCCAACTGCGGTGGCATCACAGGGTGGTTGAAGGCGGCAAATCTGGCGACACGTTACGGCCTGCCAATCTGTTCACATGGTATGCAGGAGCTGCATGTCAGCCTCGTATCGGCGTTCGATACCGGCTGGCTGGAAGTACACAGCTTTCCTATCGATCGGTATACCAGACGTCCACTGGTGGTTAAGGATTACCGGGCCGTCGCACCCGATATAAGTGGGACGGGTGTGGAATTTGACTGGGATAAACTCACCCCATATGAGGTGTGACCTTACTGCGGGTCTGTCTGTCGACAGGCCCGTTGTGCACTCAGGTGGCAAAGAAAAAGTCGTCAAAATCTTCCAGCGAATCGTCCTGATGGAAAATTTTCACCAGCTCGTTCTTGCTGTTTTCAAGATGGTTCCAGGAAGCCAGCCGCGCCTGCTCTGCATTACGCTTCTGTAACGCGAGGAAGATATTACGATGATCTTCTACCCACATCATCCGCAGCTCTTTTTTATGCAGATACTTATAGTTAAGCCGTTTCCAACGCGGATTTTCCGTTCTGACTGCCCGCCACAGTTCGGCAGATTGCTTCATCAGCACGCGATTCTGCGTGGCTTCGGCAATAATATTGTGAAACTGCCTGTCCAGCTCTTCGAACTTATCGCTATCCCCGTCGATCAGCTTTTCCTGCTGAGCAATGATCCGCTTAAGCTCGCGTAATTCGTTCAGCCTGATTTGCGTGGCGGCAAAGCCGGTAATGTTGCTTTCAATGACCTGTCTGGCCTGAAGCAGTTCGAAAGGACCAATATCGGAGTAGGGCAAAAGGGATTTTTGGTTAAATTTTTCAGGACTATCAATGAAATAGATGCCCGCACCCTGCCGGACTTCCACAACGCCTTTCAGCTCAAGCATGATAATCGCTTCACGGATTGTGGTTCGACTGGTGTTAAAACGCTCGCCAAGCTCTCTTTCTGAAGGAAGACGTTCTCCCGCTTTAAACACACCGGAATAGAGCAACTCTTCTATCTGAAGCCCAACATCATAATAGCGTCTTTTGGTGATCGCTTGTTCCATGCTTACGCCTATAAAAAAGCCGTGAATTCAACCCGTTCGATAGAGTAAAGCAATCCGTCCCGCGCCTTCCCCTGAAAGGAAGGCGCGGTGGCATACTTAGATATCAATATTCGCCGCTTTCAGGGCGTTCTCTTCGATGAAGGCGCGACGGGGTTCAACCGCATCGCCCATCAGGGTAGTGAACAGCTGGTCGGCAGCAATCGCGTCCTTAACGGTAACCCGCAGCATGCGGCGGCTTTCCGGATCCATGGTCGTTTCCCACAGCTGATCCGGGTTCATTTCGCCCAGACCTTTATAGCGCTGAATGGAGAGGCCACGACGAGACTCTTTCACCAGCCACTCCAGCGCCTGCTCAAAGCTGGCCACCGGCTGACGGCGTTCGCCACGTTCGATGAACGCATCGTCTTCAATCAGGCCACGCAGCTTCTCGCCGAGGGTGCAGATACGACGGTATTCCGCGCCGGTCACGAACTCGTGCTCCAGCGGATAGTCAGTATCCACGCCGTGGGTACGCACGCGGATCACCGGCTCGAACTGCTGGGCGGCGTTCTGCTGAATATCGAACTTCCACTGGCTGCCGTGCTGCTCGTTCTCGTTCAGCTCGCTGACCAGGGTATTTACCCAGCGGGTCACCGCCTGCTCGTTATCGAGATCGGCTTCGTTCAGGGTCGGCTGGTAAACCAGCGCCTTCAGCAGCGCTTTTGGATAACGGCGCTCCATGCGGCCAATCATCTTCTGGGTGGCGTTGTACTCGGAGACCAGACGCTCCAGCGGCTCGCCCGCCAGCGCCGGGGCGCTTGAGTTGGCGTGCAGGGTGGCGCCATCAAGAGCGATAGCGATCTGGTACTGATCCATCGCCTCGTCATCTTTGATGTACTGCTCCTGCTTGCCTTTTTTCACCTTGTAGAGCGGCGGCTGGGCAATGTAGACGTGGCCACGCTCAACGATCTCCGGCATCTGACGGTAGAAGAAGGTCAGCAGCAGGGTACGAATGTGCGAGCCGTCGACGTCCGCATCGGTCATGATGATGATGCTGTGATAGCGCAGCTTGTCCGGGTTGTACTCGTCGCGGCCAATACCGCAGCCCAGGGCGGTGATCAGGGTTGCTACTTCCTGGGAGGAGAGCATCTTGTCGAAGCGCGCCTTCTCAACGTTGAGGATTTTACCCTTCAGCGGCAGGATCGCCTGGTTCTTACGGTTACGGCCCTGCTTCGCAGAACCGCCCGCAGAGTCCCCTTCCACGAGGTACAGTTCAGACAGCGCCGGGTCGCGTTCCTGGCAGTCCGCCAGTTTGCCCGGCAGGCCTGCTAAGTCCAGCGCGCCTTTACGACGGGTCATTTCACGGGCTTTACGCGCCGCTTCACGGGCACGCGCCGCATCGATAATTTTACCGACGACGATTTTGGCGTCGGACGGGTTTTCCTGCAGGTAGTCGCTCAGCAGCTCGTTCATCTGCTGTTCAACCGCCGATTTCACCTCAGAGGAGACCAGCTTGTCTTTGGTCTGGGAGGAGAACTTCGGATCCGGCACTTTTACGGAGACAACGGCGATCAGGCCTTCACGGGCATCGTCACCGGTGGCGCTGACTTTCGCTTTTTTGCTGTAACCTTCTTTGTCCATGTAGGCGTTCAGGGTACGGGTCATCGCCGTACGGAAGCCGACCAGGTGCGTACCGCCGTCGCGCTGCGGAATGTTATTGGTGAAGCAGTAGATGTTTTCCTGGAAACCGTCGTTCCACTGCAGCGCCACTTCCACGCCGATACCATCTTTTTCGGTGGAGAAATAGAAGATATTTGGGTGAATTGGCGTTTTGTTCTTGTTCAGATACTCAACGAACGCCTTGATACCACCTTCGTAATGGAAGTGGTCTTCTTTGCCGTCGCGCTTGTCGCGCAGGCGAATCGAGACGCCGGAGTTCAGGAATGACAGCTCGCGCAGACGCTTCGCCAGGATATCATATTCGAACTCGGTCACGTTGGAGAAGGTTTCGAGGCTCGGCCAGAAACGGACCGTGGTACCGGTTTTCTCCGTCTCGCCCGTTACCGCCAGCGGTGCCTGCGGCACGCCGTGGGTATAGACCTGACGGTGAATTTTACCTTCGCGGTTGATCACCAGCTCCAGCTTCTGCGACAGGGCGTTAACGACAGAGACGCCCACGCCGTGCAGACCGCCGGACACTTTATAGGAGTTATCATCGAACTTACCGCCCGCGTGCAGAACGGTCATGATCACTTCCGCCGCAGAGACGCCCTCTTCCGGGTGGATGCCGGTCGGGATGCCGCGTCCGTCATCCTGTACGGAAACAGAGTTATCGGCGTGGATGGTGACGATAATGTCTTTACAGTGACCCGCGAGCGCTTCGTCGATAGCGTTATCTACCACCTCGAATACCATGTGGTGCAGACCGGTGCCGTCATCCGTGTCGCCGATATACATACCCGGGCGCTTACGCACCGCATCCAGCCCTTTCAGGACTTTGATACTGGAGGAGTCATAAGAATTCGACATCAACGTTTCTCGCTCATTTATTCTTGGGTTAATCCGTTATTTTACCCTTTTCCACGTTAAACATCTTCGAATTTTCGTCCGACATGTCTATTACGTGTTCAGCGCTAATCGCACTGACGAAAACCTGCGACTGCGTGGCTTTTAAGCGGCTGGCAAGCAGCCCGCGCCGCGCGTCGTCAAGTTCCGAGGCAAAATCATCAATCAGATACAGACAGCGTCGCCCGCTCTCACGGGTTAAGTACTCGCCCTGCGCCAGGCGCAGGGCGCACATCAGAAGTTTAAGCTGCCCGCGTGATAAGGTGTCTTCCACCGGCGCGCCATCGGCACGAATGCGGAAATCCGCCTTGTGCGGGCCATGCGCGGTGTAGGTCAGCATGCGATCGCGCTCGAAGCTTCGCTCCAGCACCTCGGCATAATCTGTCTCTTTCTCCCAGCCGCGCTGGAAGGAGAAGCTCAGGGAGAACTCAGGTAAAAACTGCTGGCAGGTGTCCGCCATGTCTTCCGCGATCCCGGCGCTGTACTCCGCACGCCAGCGGCTAATCTGCTCCGCCAGCGGGATCAGCTCTTTATCCCACGCCCGCAGTTGGGCGTAGCGGGTCACCTGGCGCAGCGCGGCATTGCGCTGTTTCAGCAGCCGCTTGAGGTTACTCCAGGCGGTAAAGAAGCCCGCTTCGTTATGGAAGCATCCCCAGTCGAGGAAGGCTCTTCTGTATTTGGGGCCGCCGTTGAGTAAAGTAAACCCCTCGGGGGTGATTAGCTGCATGGGCATCAGCAGCGCCAGCTCGGCCACTTTGTGCCCGTCGGTGCCATCGATGCGTACCTTGCTGTCACCGTGCTTGTCTTTGGTCAGGCCGATGGCGGTCTCGTGCTCTTCGCCCCGTAAGCGGCCATGAAGCACAAACGCGTCCTGCTCGTGGCGAATGACGCGGCCAATCTGCAAACTGCGAAACGCCCGGCCATGGCCGAGCGTATAGATGGCTTCCAGCACGCTGGTTTTGCCGCTGCCGTTGGCGCCAACCAGGAAGTTAAAGCCGGGGGATAAAGCAAGATCCGCGCTTTCGATATTGCGAAAGTCGCGGATCAACAGGCGGGTGAGCGACATTACAGTCTCATTGGCATGACAACATAAGCCGCACTCTGGCTGGCAGCATCTTCAATCTGTACGCTCGACACGGAGTCGGTCAGCAGAATACGCACGTTCTCGCACTTCAGCGCGTTCAGCACATCCAGCACGTAACTGACGTTAAAGCCGATTTCCATCTCGGTGCCTGCGGCATAGGTGACATCCAGAATCTCTTCGGCCTCTTCCTGTTCCGGGTTGTTGGCCGTGATCTTCAGCTGGTTTTCGCTCACGTACAGACGCACGCCGCGGAACTTCTCGTTGGAGAGGATTGCCGCGCGGGCAAAGGCCTGCTTGAGGATATCGCAGCCCGCTTCCAGCGTTTTGTCCGGGTTCTTCGGCAATACGCGGCGATAGTCCGGGAAACGGCCATCTACCAGCTTGGAGGTAAAGATGAAGTCGCCCACGTGAGCGCGGATATTGTTGCTGCCAATCTGCACGCGCAGCGGGGTTTCGCCGCCGTCGAGCATACGCATCAGTTCAATCACGCCTTTACGCGGTACGATCACCGAATGGTTCGGCAGCGTTACGCCAACCGGCATGGAGCAGACCGCCAGGCGGTGACCATCGGTGGCAACGGTACGCAGCTCTTCCCCTTCGGTTTCGAACAGCATGCCGTTTAAGTAGTAGCGAACGTCCTGATGCGCCATAGAGAACTGGGTAGCTTCAATCAGGCGTTTCATGGTGGCCTGTGGCAGGGTGAATTCGACTTCACTCTGCCAGTCGTCCAGGTTCGGGAAGTCAGCAGCAGGCAGCGTAGAGAGCGAGAAACGGCTGCGGCCAGAGCGCACCAGCATACGGTCGCCTTCCAGCTGCACGGCAATCTCTGCCCCTTCAGGCAGTCCGCGGCAGATATCAAAGAACTTACGCGCCGGAACGGTGGTTGCGCCCGCTTCGTGAGGCTGAGAAAGCGTCACACGTGCGACCATTTCCATCTCGAGATCGGTCCCGGTCAGCGACAGCGTGCCGTCTGCCACCTGCAGCAGCAGGTTACCAAGAATAGGCAGCGTCGGGCGGCCGCCTAAGGGGCCACTCACCTGTTGCAGCGGTTTTAATAAATGTTCACGTTCAACGGTAAATTTCATAGCATCACGATGATAATGTTCTGATTAAATTGGAGAAGTCTTCTTTTATGTCGTGGCTTTCTTCACGCAGCTGCTCGATCTTACGGCAGGCGTGCAGCACGGTGGTATGGTCACGGCCACCAAACGCATCGCCGATCTCCGGCAGACTGTGGTTGGTTAACTCCTTTGCCAGCGCCATCGCCATCTGACGCGGTCTCGCCACCGAGCGGGAACGACGTTTAGACAGCAAATCTGCCACTTTAATTTTGTAGTACTCCGCCACCGTCTTCTGAATATTGTCGATGGTGACCAGTTTTTCCTGCAGCGCCAGCAGATCGCGCAGCGCCTCACGCACGAAATCGATGGTGATCGCCCGTCCGGTAAAGTTGGCGTTAGCGATAACGCGGTTCAGTGCGCCCTCAAGCTCACGAACGTTGGAACGCAGACGCTTGGCGATAAAGAACGCCACCTCACCCGGCAGGCGAATGTCGTTCTCGTCGGCCTTTTTCATCAGGATCGCCACGCGGGTTTCCAGCTCCGGTGGCTCGATCGCCACGGTCAGGCCCCAGCCGAAGCGCGATTTCAGACGATCTTCAACCCCGTTGATCTCTTTTGGATAGCGATCCGAGGTCAAAATGATCTGCTGATTGCCTTCCAGCAGCGCATTGAAGGTGTGGAAAAACTCTTCCTGGGATCGTTCTTTATTGGCAAAGAACTGGATGTCATCGATCAGCAGCGCATCAACGGAACGGTAATAGCGTTTAAACTCTTCGATCGCATTGTTTTGCAGGGCTTTTACCATATCCTGAACGAAGCGCTCGGAGTGCATATACACCACTTTGGCATTGGGCTTACGCGCCATGATGCCATTGCCTACCGCATGCAGCAGGTGCGTTTTACCCAGACCGGTACCGCCATAAAGGAACAGCGGGTTATAGGCGCCGCCCGGGTTATCCGCCACCTGGCGCGCCGCCGCGCGGGCCAGCTGGTTCGATTTACCTTCGACGAAGTTATCAAAGGTGTGTTTGACGTTAACGTTAGAGCGGTAGGTCGGCTCTGCCGGTGCCGGGACGTTATCCCAACCCGCACGCGGCGCAGGCGCGACGCGCGGCATCTGAACCTGCGCGGTCTGCGCGGGCGCAGCGGCGACGTTAACGGTCTCTTTGAGGGTTTGGGTGACCGGTTTAGTGCCCACTTCAAAACGCAGCTGTGGGGCATCGGCACCGCAAAATTCGTTTAGCAGTCCGTTGATGTTATTGAGGTATTTGTCCCTGACCCAATCGAGCACAAAACGGTTTGGCGCATACAAAGCCAGCGTGTTATCGCTCAGTTCCGCCTGCAACGGGCGGATCCACATACTGAATTCTGTGGCTGGTAACTCATCCTGCAATCGGGCAAGACACTGCTGCCAAAGCGAAAGTGACACGGCGGACTCCACTCGAACAAAAAAGAAAGCTATTGAATAGTCATGATTGTAGACACACGTCGAAAGAACCCGGCGTTTAGGGGGACGTGCGAACCGCTGTCTGCGGTTTTTTTTACCTGCTCTGGATCCTGGGATCGCGATCAGGACCGCGGATCATAGCCTAAACTGAGCCAGAGATCTTCTGTTTCTCACAGTTTCTTCCCGATTTATCCACAGGAGGATCGAAACGGGGTAAGTGTAAACGATCCTGGCGAAGCGACCCCGCGATTTAGGCCGCATATTGGAAAAATTAATGAGTAGCGACAAATTTTTGCTTAAATGATCTAACGAAGATCCTGGACGATCCTTGCGATTTGCCCGGGAGCCCGTATAATTCCCCACCCGGCGCGTGGGACTCGATTTCCTGCGTCTGACGCTGCTCAATTTGCACGCTAAAAACGTGCGGAAAGACGCGGGAAATAAGGAAAGAGAATTGACTCCGGAGTGTACAATTATTACAATCCGGCCTCTTTAATCACCCATGGCTTCGGCGTCCATCGTTCGTTATTCGTTCGGACTCCACAAAAAGTCATTGAATTTATTCAAGTTTAGGTAGAAATCGCCATGAAACGCACTTTTCAACCGTCTGTACTGAAGCGCAACCGTTCTCACGGCTTCCGTGCTCGTATGGCTACTAAAAATGGTCGTCAGGTTCTGGCACGTCGTCGTGCTAAAGGCCGTTCACGTCTGACCGTTTCCAAGTAATTAAGCTAACCCCTGAGTGGTTAAGCTAGCATTTCCCAGGGAGTTACGTTTGTTAACTCCCACTCATTTCACTTTCGTCTTCCAGCAGCCACAACGGGCTGGCACGCCGCAAATCACCATTCTCGGCCGCCAAAATTCGCTGGGGCATCCCCGTATCGGTCTCACTGTCGCCAAGAAAAACGTTAAGCGTGCGCATGAACGCAATCGGATTAAACGTCTGACGCGTGAAAGCTTCCGTTTACGTCAACATGAACTGCCTTCTATGGATTTCGTGGTGGTGGCTAAAAAAGGGGTTGCCGACCTCGATAACCGTGCTCTCTCGGAAGCGTTGGAAAAATTATGGCGCCGCCACTGTCGCCTGGCTCACGGGTCCTGATCGGCCTTATCCGGGTCTATCAACGCCTGATTAGTCCGCTACTCGGGCCACACTGCCGTTTCAGACCGACCTGTTCGCAATACGGAATTGAGGCATTGCGCAGGTTTGGAGTGATAAAAGGCAGTTGGTTGACGGTGAAACGCGTATTAAAATGCCACCCTTTACACCCAGGTGGAGACGACCCCGTCCCTCCAGGACCTTTTGATACCAGAGAACACTAACGATGGATTCGCAACGCAATCTTCTTATCATCGCTTTGTTGTTCGTGTCTTTCATGATCTTCCAGGCTTGGGAGCAGGACAAAAATCCTCAACCTCAGCAGCAGGTCACGCAGACAACGACCACCGCAGCGGGTAGCGCCGCCGACCAGGGCGTACCGGCCAGTGGCCAGGGGAAACAGATTACGGTTAAGACCGATGTGCTTGAGCTGACTATCAACACCCGTGGTGGTGATATTGAGCAGGCGCTGCTGTTGACCTACCCGAAAGAGCTGAAGTCTTCCGAACCTTTCCAGCTGCTGGAAACCACGCCTGAGTTTATCTATCAGGCACAGAGCGGCCTGACCGGTCGTGATGGCCCGGATAACCCGGCTAACGGTGCGCGTCCGCTGTATAACGTAGACAGCGATACCTTTGTGCTGGCCGATGGTCAGAACGAAATCACCATTCCGCTGACCTACACCGACGCCGCGGGTAACACCTTCACCAAAACCTTCACCCTGAAACGCGGTGAGTTTGCGGTAAACGTGGGCTATAACGTACAGAACGCCGGTGCGAAGCCGCTGGAAGTGTCGACCTTTGGTCAGCTGAAGCAGTCCATCAATCTGCCGTCGCACCGCGACACCGGAAGCAGCAACCTCGC
>NZ_JBBCPK010000044.1:0-35769 GCF_037150775.1 Leclercia sp. M50 | reverse complement strand
CCTGGCGCGCCCGGCCAGTGACGTCACTCTGGATACCCAATTCTTCGAGGAGCCTACCAGCGCGCCGGTTGCGGTGCCGATGGGCAAATTCGCCATGTACAGTGGCTGGCAGCCGGACCCCGATTTCCAGCGTCAGGCGGCGCTGTGGGGCATTGCCCTCACCCAGCCCGTCGCCCCTGAGGAGCTGGCCGCCTTTACCGCGTACTGGCAGGCGGAAGGGAAAGTCTTTCACCATATCCAGTGGCAGCAGAAGCTGGCGCGCAGCGTGCAGATCAACCGGGCCAGCAGCGGCAACCAGGCCAGACGCGATGTGAATACCTTTTCAGAACCGGATAAACAGATCCCCCACGGATTCCGAGGTGCCAAATGAAAGAGTTCGGCGAACTGATGAAACGTCTGCAGAAGATCATGCCCACTAACGTCAAACCGGCCTTTACCACCGGTGAAGAGCTGCTGGCGTGGCAAAAAGAGCAGGGTAAGATCCGTGCGGCGGCGCTGGCGCGGGAGAACCGCGCCATGAAGATGCAGCGCACCTTTAACCGCTCCGGCATTCGTCCTCTGCATCAGAACTGCTCCTTCGACAACTACAAGGTGGAGACCCAGGGACAGCTCCAGGCTCTGCAACAGGCGCGCCAGTACGTAGAAGAGTTCGACGGCAACATCGCCAGCTTTATCTTCAGCGGCAAGCCGGGCACCGGCAAAAACCATCTCGCGGCGGCCATCTGCAACGAACTGCTGCTGCGCGGTAAATCGGTGCTGATCATCACCGTGGCTGACATCATGTCCGCCATGAAAGATACCTTCAGCAACCGGGAGACCAGCGAAGAACAGCTGTTGAACGATCTGAGTAACGTGGATCTGCTGGTGATTGATGAAATCGGCGTGCAGACCGAATCGCGCTATGAAAAGGTGATCATCAACCAGATTGTCGATCGCCGCTCCTCCTCCAAACGCCCGACCGGCATGCTGACCAACCATAACGTTGAAGAGATGACCCGTCTGCTGGGCGAGCGGGTGATGGATCGCATGAAACTGGGTAACAGTCTGTATGTGATTTTTGACTGGGAAAGCTATCGCAGCCGCGTTACCGGTAAAGAGTATTAGGATATTTACCCAAGTCCTGCACTGTCGCGAGGTTTATACTGGCTGCCATTCCGCCCCGGCGGGCAATCGACAGAGTAGGTCTTATGAAAACACATTTTCTTCTTAGCGCCGCAGTCAGCGCCCTCCTGATGACCGGTACAGCCCAGGCGACCTCCTCCTGGCAGGATACGCTCAACAGCGCCGCCAGCCAGCTCAGCGCGGGCAGTAGCAGCAACACCACCACTACAACCTCCCAGAGCGGAGGCCTCTCCCTCTCCTCGCTCACCGGTCTGCTCAACAACGGCACCCAGTCGCTCTCTGCCAGCAACATGAATAACGCAGCCGGGATCCTCGAGTACTGCGCCAAAGAGAAGCTGGCCTCGATGACCGACGCCACCAACATTAAAAATCAGGTGCTGGGTAAGCTGGGTCTCGACACCCAGGAAGAGCAGCAGCAGGACACCAACTATCTGGAAGGGATCCAGGGTCTGCTGAATGCCAATAACGGCGAACAGCTGAATCTGGAAACCATCGGCAACTCGCCGCTGGCGAAGAAGGTCAAAGCCCAGGCCTGTGATTTTGTCCTGAAACAGGGAATGAGCTTTATCTCCTGATCCCCGACACGCCGCGACGGCTGCCGCGGCGTTTCTCCCCTTCCCCGCAGAAAGCGACGCCCGTCAAACATTCGATTTTCTAAACCAAATCCTAACAACAGCACAATTGCGTGACACTACAATTGCAGCTTGATGGCATCGCCATTACATTGGATCACCCAAAAATTAAACAGTTAATCCGCCAATCGGCGGATGCCTTTGTTGAGGATAAGCTGTTGTCAGAGTTTATTTCTGTTGCCCTGTTTATCGCCTCGGTGGTTATCTATTCCCGCAAAGCGGGTCGTAACACCTGGTGGTTTGCTGTCACCCTGCTGGTGCTGGGGCTTTTTGTCGTACTGAACATTACCCTCTACGCCAGTGACTACTTTACCGGCGACGGCATTAACGATGCTGTTCTCTATACCCTGACCAACAGTCTGACCGGTGCCGGGGTTAGTAAGTACATACTTCCTGGTATTGGCGTGGTGGTTGCCCTGGTGGCGGTATTTGGCCTGCTGGGCTGGATCCTGCGCCGCCGTCGCCATCATCCGCATCACCTCGGCTACAGCCTGCTGGCGCTGGTGTTGGCCCTCGCCTCGGTGGATGCCAGCCCGGCGTTTCACCAGATCACCGAGCTGGTGAAATCGCAGTCGCGCGATGGCGATCCCGACTTTGCGGCGTATTACAAAGAGCCGGGTAAAACCATTCCGAACCCGAAACTCAATCTGGTCTATATCTATGGCGAAAGCCTGGAGCGCACCTACTTTGATAATGACGCCTTCCCGGATCTCGCGCCGGAGCTGGGTGCTATCAAAAATGAGGGGATCGATTTCAGCCACACCGCGCAGCTGCCTGGCACCGATTACACCATCGCCGGCATGGTCGCCTCCCAGTGTGGCATTCCGCTGTTCGCCCCGTTTGAAGGTAACGCTTCCGCATCGGTGTCGAGCTTCTTCCCGCAGAATATCTGTCTCGGCGATATCCTGAAAAACTCCGGGTACGAGAACTACTTCATGCAGGGCGCCAACCTGCGTTTCGCCGGGAAAGATGTTTTCCTGAAGTCCCACGGTTTTGACCATCTCTACGGTGCAGAAGAGTTAAAAACCACCGTCGCGGATCCGACCTACCGCAACGACTGGGGCTTCTATGACGATACGGTGCTGGATGAAACCTGGAAAAAATTCGAGGCGCTGTCACAGTCCGGCAAACGCTTCTCGCTGTTTGCCCTGACGGTGGATACGCACCACCCGGACGGCTTTATCTCCCGCACCTGCCAGCGCAAGCGCTATGCCCTTGACGGCAAGCCCAATCAATCCTTTAGCGCGGTGGGCTGTAGTCAGGAGCACATTGCGGCGCTGATCGAAAAAATCAAAGCCTCGCCGTATTTCAAAAACACGGTGATTGTGGTCTCTTCCGACCATCTGGCGATGAAAAACACCGCCTGGGATGCGCTGAACAAGCACGATCGCAGCAACCTGTTCTTTATCCTGCGTGGCGATAAGCCGCAGCAGGAGGTGATGGCCGTGAAGCGCAACACCATGGATAACGGCGCGACGGTGCTGGATATCCTCGGCGGGGATAACTTTATCGGCCTGGGCCGCAGTAGCCTCTCCGGGCAGTCGCTGTCTGAAGTGTTCCTCAACATGAAGGAAAAAGTGCTGGCGTGGAAACCGGACGTCATTCGCCTGTGGAACTTCCCGAAAGAGCTGAAAGAATTTACCATCGACAGCCAGAAAAACATGATGGCCTTCTCTGACAGCCACTTCCGCCTGCCGCTGCTGCTGCGCGTTTCCGATAAGCGAGTGGAACCGCTGCCGGAAAGCGAATACTCGGCTCCGCTGCGCTACCAGCTGGCGGATTTCGCCCCGCGAGATAACTTCGTCTGGGTCGATCGCTGCTACAAGATGGGTCAGCTCTGGTCGCAGCCGCTGGCGCTCTCTACCGACTGGTGTGTTTCTCAGGGCCAGTTAGGCGGCGAGCAGACCGTGCAGCATGTCGATAAAGCACAGTGGAAGGGCAAGACGGCGTTTAAAGATACAGTGATCAGCACCGATCGCTATCAGCGCAACGTCGACATGCTCAAGGTGTCCGACAACGACATCCGCTACAAGGCTGACAGCTTTGTCTTTAACGTGGCAGGGGCGCCCGAAGAGGTGAAGCAGTTCAGCGGGATCTCGCGTCCGGAATCCTGGGGACGCTGGTCTAACGCGCAACTGGGTGATGAGGTGAAGATCGAATATAACCAGCCGCTGCCGGCGAAATTCGACCTGGTGATCACCGCCAAAGCCTGGGGACCAAACGCTAACAAACCGATTCCGGTACGTATTGGCGATAAAGAGCAGACCCTGACGCTGGGGAACGAGGTCACCACCACGACGCTGCATTTCGACAACCCGTCGCACAGCAGCACGCTGGTGATTGTTCCGCCTGCACCGGAGTCCACTAACGAGGGGAACATTCTCGGCCACTCTCCGCGCCAGCTGGGGATCGGGATGGTGGAGATCAAAGTGATTAACGCGGAAGGGTAAACCCGGGAGAGGCTCGCCTCTCCCGCTTCGCAAGAAAAAAACAGCGCCCAACACCTCCCCGGGCGCTGCATGGCAACCGTTAAAAGCCAATCACGCCCTTAATCAGACCGCGATTATTAATCACCTCCGCCTCATACACTTCCGCCAGCTCACGAAACGCGTAGCGGTGGGTCAGCATCATCTCTGCCGTCAATTTGCCTTCAGCCATCAGCCGTCCCACTTTGGCGAAATCCTCCCCGGTGGCGTTGCGGCTCCCCATCATGGTGGTCTCTTTCTTATGAAACTCCGGATCGGAGAATTGCAGATCGCCCTTGTGCAGCCCGACAAAGACGATGGTGCCGCCGTGGCGGATCAGATTGACGGTATTGTTCATCGCCTGCGGATTACCGGTAGCGTCAATCACCTTCTGCGCCAGGGCCCCGTCGTATTGCGCCCGCAGCCGATCGGTAAAATCGGCTGCCGAGGGATCGAGCGCCGCTACGCCCAGAGAGCGCTGCACATGTTCTCGCCGGGCGGGACTGGTATCGGCGACCACCACCTGCGCGCCATCCGCATGCGCAATCGCCGCCGCCCCCAGGCCAATCGGTCCGGCCCCCACAACCAGCAGGTGCTCTCCCGGCTGAATGGCTGCGCGGCGTACCGCATGGGCGCTTATCGCAAACGGCTCGATCAGGGCCGCCGCCTCGGGGTCGATCCCGTCTGCGGGCAGCAGGTTGCTCACCGGCACCGACAGATACTCGCTAAAACCGCCGTCCTGATGTACGCCGATCACCGAGATAGCTTCGCAGCAGTTGGTTTTGCCGCTCAGGCAGGCCGGACAGTGCTGGCAGGCGACGTAAGGAATGACGGCTACCTGCTGGCCTTGATGCAGCGTGCGAATATTTTTGCCGATCCCTACCACCTCGCCACATATTTCATGCCCAAGCACGCGGGGATAATTAAAAAAGGGTTGATTGCCGCCCCAGGCATGTATATCGGTCCCACAAATGCCCACCGTTTTTATTTTTATCAGCGCCTCATCATCGCCGGGAACGGGCACTTCCCGCTGCGTCCAGCGTAATTTTTTCGGTTCCTGACATACCAGCGTATTCATCGTCATCATTTTTTGTTTCTCCCGTTCTGTCGTGGTTTCAGATATTGATGAAAACGCAAAATAACGGGTGGGCAATAAAGGGATTTGTGAATTGCCGCGCATAAAGCCGTTTTAAATAGGGTTTTAATGCCCCCTTTTCTGCCAGAAGGAATCTTTCATGAGCCGTTCGCAAAATTTGCGTCATAACGTGATTAACCAGGTGATCGACGACATGGCGAGGGGCCACATTCCGTCACCGCTGCCCTCACAAAGCGCGCTGGCGGAGATGTACAACATCAGTCGCACCACCGTGCGCCACATCCAGGCCCATCTCTGCGACTGCGGCGTACTGACGCGGGTGAACAATGACTACGTGATTGCCCGCAAGCCCGACGCCAGCGATGGCTTCAGCTGCGAGATCGCGCCGCTGGCCGAGCAGACCCGGCTTTTTGAGCAGAGCTTTTTGTCGATGATCAACCAGCGCATTCTGCGTGCCGGAGAGGCCTTTTCGGAGCTGGCGCTGGCGCGTAGCGCAGGCGTCAGCCCGGTGGTGGTAAGGGAGTACTTACTTAAATTTAGCCGCTACAACCTGATCGAGAGCGAAAAGCGCGGCCAGTGGCGAATGAAGCAGTTTGACCAGTCGTGGGCTGAGCAGCTATTCGAGCTGCGCGAAATGCTCGAAACCCACGCCCTGCAGCATTTCCTCAATCTGCCCGACAGCGACCCGCGCTGGCTCCAGGCCCGCACCCTGCTGGAGGAGCACCGCGCCCTGCGCGACAGCATCGGCGACAGCTTCCGCCAGTTCTCCCGGCTGGATCGCGACTTCCACTCCCTGCTGCTCTCCGCCGCCAACAACATCTTTTTCAACCAGTCGCTGGAGATCATCTCATTCATCTTCCATTTCCACTACCAGTGGGATGAGAGCGACCTGAAGCAGCGCAATATCATCGCCATCGATGAGCATATGACCATCCTTAGCGCGCTTATCTGCCGCAACGATCTGGATGCCAATCTGGCGATGCGTAATCACCTGCATACCGCGAAACAGTCGATGATCCGCTCCATTAACCAGAGCGCGACGGTCTTTTATTAAGTACCGATTAAAAACAGCAAATCTTTACGGACAGCACGCTTCCGCGATCGGACACACGCGGGAAAATAACGGCTGCCTATGCTCACCGGGAGTCGACTTAATTTTTTATTGCGCGGTGAGGAATGCGGATATTCCATCACTTATCGTTATAGATATTTCTCTAATAAAAGATCAGAGAATACCCCTACAATAATTCAGGAGTCCGGCGTGGAAAAAAGCAATATAACTCTCGACCCGCAGACCACCTTTGACAAAGAAAAGACAACAGATATTTCTCTGCCGCCAACAGGTGCTATTCAGCGTAGCGCGCGAATAAAGCGCATCCAGACGACAGCGATGCTGTTATTGTTTTTTGCCGCGGTCATTAATTATCTCGATCGCAGCTCGCTGTCGGTGGCAAATCTTACCATTCGCGAGGAGCTGGGTCTCAGCGCCACCGAGATCGGCGCCCTGCTGTCGGTGTTCTCGCTGGCGTATGGTATCGCCCAGCTGCCCTGCGGCCCGCTGCTGGACCGCAAAGGCCCGCGCCTGATGCTGGGGCTGGGAATGTTCTTCTGGTCGCTGTTCCAGGCGATGTCCGGAATGGTTCACAGCTTTACCCAGTTCGTGCTGGTGCGCATCGGGATGGGGATTGGCGAAGCGCCGATGAACCCCTGTGGCGTAAAGGTAATTAACGACTGGTTCAACATCAAAGAGCGTGGCCGTCCGATGGGCTTTTTCAACGCCGCCTCGACCATCGGCGTGGCCATCAGCCCGCCGCTGCTGGCGGCAATGATGCTGGTGATGGGCTGGCGCGGGATGTTTATCACCATCGGCGTATTGGGTATTTTCCTCGCCATTGGCTGGTACATGCTCTATCGCAACCGCGAGGAGCTTGAGCTGAGCGGCGTCGAGCAGGCGTACCTCAACGCCGGTAGCGTTAACACCCGTCGCGATCCCTTAAGCTTTGCTGAATGGCGCAGCCTGTTCCGCAACCGCACCATGTGGGGAATGATGCTGGGCTTTAGCGGCATCAACTATACCGCCTGGCTGTATCTGGCCTGGCTGCCGGGCTATCTGCAAACGGCCTATAACCTGGATCTGAAAAGCACCGGCCTGATGGCGGCCATTCCATTCCTGTTTGGTGCGGCGGGGATGTTAGTCAATGGCTTCACCACCGATGCGCTGGTGAAACGCGGCATGGCGCCGGTACGCAGCCGTAAGCTGTGCATTATCAGCGGGATGCTCTGTTCGGCGGCCTTCACCTTCGTGGTACCGGAAGCGACCACGGCGATGAGTGCGGTACTGCTGATTGGGATGGCGCTGTTCTGCATCCACTTTGCGGGCACATCGTGCTGGGGATTGATCCATGTGGCCGTGGCATCACGGATGACCGCCTCGGTAGGCAGCATTCAAAACTTCGCCAGTTTCATCTGCGCCTCGTTTGCCCCGATTGTCACCGGGTTTATCGTCGATACCACCCACTCGTTCCGCCTGGCGCTGATCATCTGCGGCTGCGTCACGGCGCTGGGGGCGTTAGCCTATATCTTCCTGGTGCGTCAGCCGATCAGCGATCCGCGTCAGCAGTAATAGTGCCGGGTGGCGGCTTCGCCTTACCCGGCCTACAAAATCGTAGGCCCGCGCAAGCGCAGCGCCGCCGGGCACAAAAACAGCGCCCTGCCTGAACAGGGCGCTATTCACATCAGAAGGTTTCCCAGTTGTCACCGCTGTCGGTAACCGCCGCTTTGCGCGTCGTTACCGGCGACGTCACGGTTTTCACCGCCGCGTGTGCATGGGCTTTCTGCTGCTCCTGCTGAATGCGGAACACCGCCACGGCCTGAGTCAGACGGCTCGCCTGCTCTTCCAGTGCCGCTGCCGCAGCCGCAGATTCCTGCACCAGCGAGGCGTTCTGCTGGGTGACGCGATCCATCTCGGCCACCGCCAGACCCACCTGGTCGATACCGCGGCTCTGCTCATCAGAGGCAGAGGCGATCTCACCCATAATGTCGGTTACGCGGGTCACCGCGCTGACGATTTCACCCATGGTCTCACCGGCGCTTTCCACCAGCGTGGAACCCACTTCGACGCGACCTACGGAGTCCTCAATCAGGCTCTTGATCTCGCGTGCGGCCTGGGCGCTGCGCTGGGCCAGGTTACGGACTTCACCCGCGACCACCGCAAAACCACGACCCTGCTCACCGGCACGCGCCGCTTCTACCGCCGCGTTCAGCGCCAGGATGTTGGTCTGGAAGGCAATACCGTCGATCACGCTGATGATGTCAGCAATCTTCTGCGAACTTCCGGCGATGTCACGCATGGTTTGCACCACGTTATCCACCACTTTGCCGCCTTTCTGCGCGGTTTCGGATGCGCTCAGCGCCAGATGGCTCGCCTGACGGGCGTTCTCGGCGTTCTGCTTCACGGTGGCGGTCAGCTCTTCCATGCTGGCTGCGGTCTCTTCCAGCGAGGCCGCCTGCTGCTCGGTACGGGAGGAGAGATCGTTGTTACCCATGGAGATTTCGCTCGCGCCGCTGTAGATGGCGTTAGCGCCATTACGCACGTCGCCGACGGTACGCATCAGTTCAGCCTGCATGTGACGCAGCGTATCGGCCAGCTGCCCCATCTCGTTAGAACCTTCCACTTCGATGCGTTTCACCAGATCGCCGCCGGCGATATGACGAATGCTGTCAGTCAGACGGTTCAGCGGAGAGATCAGGGAGTGACGGATACCCAGCCACACGCCGACAATCACCACCAGCACCAGGATCAGCACGCTGAGCAGGATCCAGAGGGCCTGGCTGTAAGAGCTGTTGCTGTCGTCCACGGCGGTCTGATACAGATGATCGTTCTGCTGCAGATAGTTAACGTACTGCTTCTCAAAGCCATCCTGGTAGCTCTGGGTCGGCTGATCGAAGAACTCATTGATCTTGCCTGCGCCCAGCAGCTGGATCAGTTCGGCCAGCGCACCATGATAGATATCGTAGTTACGTTTGATTTCCAGCGCGGCGCCTTCACTCTGACGCGGGTCACGCGGCAGGGCTTCGTACTCCGCCCAGCTTTTTTCCGCCTGCTTCAGTGAAGCAGCAGCAATCTGCATCAGATCGTTCACGGTGGCACCGCTACCGATGTTGTTCTGATCCATCATGTAGCGGATGCCCGCGCGGTTCAGGGTGTTACGGGTTTGCAGCAACGCTACCCAGCTGCTGTTAAGCGTGGATTGTTGCTGACGAATGGTTTGCAGGACGGTGAAGTTTTCTTTGTCATGCTTCAGGGCATTAAAGAAAAGACCACCGGATGTGAGCTGTAATAGGCCAAAAATAACCAAAACCAGCAATAAGCTGGTAACAATCTTGATACGATTTAACATGATTTCTCATTCCACCAGACAGGTACAGAATTTTCGGCCTGGAATGGGAAAACTTTACGGAAATTGTGTTGATGACCGAAGCGATCTACTCCTCTTCCTGGCTGTTAACCTGCCCATCGCCCAGCGCAATAAACTCCTGTAGCAGCGCCGTCAGCTGCTGCATTTTTTCCGGCGTGTACCGCGCCTCAATCTGCTGATAGGCCTCTTCCACCTGCGCCTGGGCGCGTTCATACAGGGCGTTCCCCTCTTTGGTGAGGGAGACATAGAGCTTGCGCTGGTCGTTGAGCGGCTTTAAGCGCAGCACCAGCCCGTCGCGCTCCATACGCGTCAGGATCCCGGTCAGGCTCGGGCGCAGAATACAGGTGCGGAAGGCCAGGTCATGAAAATCCATCGACGGATGCTCCGCCAGCACGCGCACGATCCGCCACTGCTGCTCCGTCAGATTCTGCTGCTTGATAATCGGGCGAAAAAAGGTCATCGCGGTTTCCCGCGCCTGGAGTAGTGCGATAGTTAACGAATCGTGCATGGCGCTCCCACCTCAACATCATTAATAACGAAACAATCAATGCATAACGCTCTCTCTGCGCACCAGCGGCGCGACTGAAAAGTCTAACAGATATCACATTAAAATATTAACTTACTGATATATATCATAAATTATACATAAATGTAAATTTATTGTTATCACTATCACAAAATATTCACTTTTGTTTGCCAAACAGACAGCGAGGGGCTAAAAACTAATCATTAACATATTAATGAACTCAAAACCCGCGACCCGGGCCCGAGGAGAAAGTAATGAAAGGTACTGTTTTTGCGGTGGCACTCAATCACCGCAGCCAGCTCGACGCCTGGCAGGACGCGTTTAACCAGCCCCCGTACAACACGCCACCGAAAACCGCCGTCTGGTTTATCAAACCGCGCAACACCCTGATCCGCACCGGCGATGCTATTCCGCATCCTGAAGGGGAACAGGTGCTGAGCGGCGCCACGGTGGCGCTGATTGTCGGCAAAACCGCGAGCAAAGTCAGCCCGGAAGAGGCCGCCGACTACATTGCCGGGTACGCGCTGGCAAACGAGGTGAGCCTGCCGGAAGAGAGCTTCTACCGCCCGGCAATCAAAGCCAAATGCCGGGATGGATTTTGCCCGCTGGGTGAACTCGCTGCCGTCGACAACGTGGATAACCTGACCATCATCACCGAGATCAACGGTCGCGAAGCAGACCACTGGAACACCGCCGATTTGCAGCGTAACGCCGCTGAACTGCTGAGCGCCCTGAGTGAGTTTGCAACGCTCAACCCCGGCGACGCGATTCTGCTCGGCACCCCGCACTCGCGCGTGCCGCTCCAGCCAGGCGACCGCGTGCGCATTCTGGCAGAAGGCTTTCCGGCGCTGGAAAACCCGGTTGTCGATGAACGCGACGTCGCCATCGCTCAGGGTGCAAATCCTCACCCCACGCTGTTTGCCCTCGGCCTGAACTACGCCGATCACGCCAGCGAGCTGGACTTCAAGCCCCCCACCGAGCCGCTGGTCTTTATCAAAGCGCCGAACACCTTTAACGGCGACAACCAGACTTCGGTGCGTCCGGACAACGTCGACTACATGCACTACGAGGCCGAGCTGGTGGTGGTCATTGGCAAAACCGCACGTAAGGTCAGCGAAGCCGATGCGATGGACTATGTCGCGGGCTATACGGTCTGTAACGACTACGCCATCCGCGACTATCTCGAAAATTACTACCGCCCGAATCTGCGGGTCAAAAGCCGCGACGGGTTAACGCCCATCAGCCCCAACATCGTGCCGAAAGCGGCCATTCCCGATCCGCATAACTTAACCCTGCGCACTTTCGTCAACGGTGAATTACGTCAGGAAGGGACCACGGCGGATCTGATCTTCAGCATCCCGTTCCTGATTGCTTACTTAAGTGAATTTATGACCCTGCAACCGGGGGACATGATCGCCACCGGCACGCCGAAAGGGCTCGCCGACGTGCGCCCGGGGGATGAAGTGGTGGTGGAAGTGGAAGGCGTTGGCCGTCTGGTCAACCGGATCGTCAGCGAGGAGGCCAAATAATGAAAAAGATTAACCACTGGATCAACGGTAAAAACGTGGCGGGTAGCGACACCTTCCAGACCACCAACCCGGCTACCGGCGAGGTGCTGGCGGAGGTGGCCTCCGGCGGCGCAGATGAGATCAACCAGGCCGTCGAAGCAGCTAAAGCGGCGTTCCCGAAATGGGCCAACCTGCCGATGAAAGAGCGCGCGCGCCTGATGCGTCGCCTGGGCGATCTGATTGACCAGAACGTGCCGGAGATCGCCGCGATGGAAACCGCCGACACCGGTCTGCCGATCCACCAGACCAAAAACGTGCTGATCCCGCGCGCCTCGCACAACTTCGAGTTCTTCGCCGAAGTGTGCCAGCAGATGAACGGCAAGACCTATCCGGTCGACGACAAGATGCTGAACTACACCCTGGTGCAACCGGTGGGGGTCTGCGCCCTGGTCTCGCCATGGAACGTGCCCTTTATGACCGCCACCTGGAAGGTCGCTCCCTGCCTGGCGCTGGGTAACACCGCGGTGCTGAAGATGTCCGAGCTGTCGCCGCTCACCGCTGACCGCTTAGGCGAGCTGGCGCTGGAGGCGGGTATTCCGGCGGGGGTACTCAACGTGGTGCAGGGTTATGGCGCCACGGCGGGCGACGCGCTGGGGCGCCATCACGACGTGCGCGCCGTCTCCTTTACCGGCGGCACAGCCACCGGACGGCGCATCATGCAGAGCGCCGGGCTGAAAAAATACTCCATGGAGCTGGGGGGCAAATCGCCGGTGCTGGTGTTTGAAGATGCCGATATCGAACGCGCCCTGGATGCCGCCCTGTTCACCATCTTCTCCATCAACGGCGAACGCTGCACCGCGGGCTCGCGCATCTTCATCCAGCAGAGCATCTACCCGGAATTCGTCAAACGCTTCGCCGAGCGCGCCAACCGCCTGCGGGTGGGCGATCCGACCGATCCGAATACCCAGATCGGGGCCCTTATCAGCCAACAGCACTGGGAGAAAGTCTCCGGCTATATCCGCCTGGGCATTGAGGAGGGGGCGACCCTGCTGGCGGGCGGCCCGGATAAACCGGCGGATCTGCCTGCCCATCTGAAAGGCGGCAACTTCCTGCGCCCAACGGTGCTGGCGGATGTCGACAACCGCATGCGCGTGGCGCAGGAGGAGATCTTCGGCCCGGTGGCCTGCCTGCTGCCGTTTAAGGACGAAGCGGAAGGGCTGCGTCTGGCGAACGACGTGGAGTACGGCCTGGCGTCCTACATCTGGACCCAGGACGTCAGCAAGGTGCTGCGTCTGGCGCGCAATATCGAGGCGGGCATGGTGTTTGTGAACACCCAGAACGTGCGCGACCTGCGCCAGCCGTTTGGCGGCGTGAAGGCCTCCGGCACCGGACGCGAAGGCGGCGAGTACAGCTTTGAAGTCTTTGCCGAGATGAAAAACGTCTGTATCTCGATGGGCGACCATCCGATCCCGAAGTGGGGGGTATGAAATGGGCAAGTTAGCGTTAGCAGCAAAAATCACCCACGTTCCGTCGATGTATCTCTCTGAGATTCCCGGTAAAAACTTTGGCTGCCGTCAGGGAGCCATCGACGGGCATAAAGAGATCGGCAGACGCTGCCGCGAGATGGGCGTCGATACCATTATCGTCTTCGACACCCACTGGCTGGTGAACAGCGCCTATCACATCAACTGTGCGGACCATTTTTCGGGCGTCTACACCAGCAATGAGCTGCCGCACTTTATCCGCGACATGACCTACGACTACAACGGCAACCCGGCGCTGGGCCAGCTGATTGCCGACGAAGCGGTGAAGCTTGGCGTGCGCGCTAAAGCGCACAACATTCCGAGCCTGAAGCTGGAGTACGGCACGCTGGTGCCGATGCGCTACATGAACGCCGACAAGCACTTCAAAGTGGTCTCCATCTCGGCCTTCTGCACGGTACATGACTTTGCCGACAGCCGCAGGCTGGGTGAGGCAATCCTGAGCGCCATCGAGAAATATGACGGCACCGTGGCGGTGCTTGCCAGCGGCTCGCTCTCACACCGCTTTATTGACGACCAGCGCGCCGAAGAGGGGATGAACAGCTACACCCGCGAGTTCGACCGCCAGATGGACGAACGGGTGGTGAAGCTGTGGCGCGAAGGCCAGTTTAAAGAGTTTTGCAGCATGCTGCCGGAGTACGCCGACTACTGCTACGGCGAGGGCAATATGCACGACACGGTGATGCTGCTGGGCATGCTCGGCTGGGACAGATACGACGGCAAGGTGGAGTTTCTCACCGAGCTGTTCCCCAGCTCCGGCACCGGTCAGGTTAACGCCGTTTTCCCTCTGCCCGCGTAAGGAGCCACCATGCCGCATTTTATCGCTGAATGCACCGACAACATCCGCGAGCAGGCCGACCTGCCGGGCCTGTTCGCCAAAGTCAACGAGGCGCTGGCCGCTACGGGCATCTTCCCCCTCGGCGGGATCCGCAGCCGCGCCCACTGGCTGGATACCTGGCAGATGGCCGACGGTAAACAGGATTACGCCTTTGTGCATATGACGCTGAAGATTGGCGCCGGGCGCAGCCTGGAAAGCCGTCAGCAGGTGGGGGAGATGCTGTTTACGTTGATTAAAGACCACTTCGCCGGGCTGATGGACGCCCGCTATCTGGCGCTGTCGTTTGAGCTCGACGAGCTGCACCCGACGCTCAACTTCAAACAAAACAACGTGCACGCTTTGTTTAAGTAGCGCGCCCTCATGCCCGGTGGCGCTGCGCTTACCGGGCCTACAACGACCCCGAACCGTAGGCCGGGTAAGCGCAGCGCCACCCGGCAATAACAGGATATCGCCATGCTCGACAAACAGACCCATACCCTGATTGCCCATCGCCTGCATCAGGCGGAACAGACCCGGGAGCAGATCCGTGCGATCTCGCTGGATTACCCGCAGATCACCATTGACGACGCCTACGCCGTCCAGCGCGAATGGGTGAACCTGAAAATCGCCGAAGGCCGCACCCTGAAAGGCCACAAGATCGGCCTTACTTCGAAGGCGATGCAGGCCAGCTCGCAGATCAGCGAGCCAGATTACGGCGCCCTGCTGGACGATATGTTCTTCCATGACGGCAGCGATATCCCCACCGACCGCTTTATCGTCCCACGCATTGAGGTGGAGCTGGCCTTCGTGCTGGCGAAACCGCTGCGCGGCCCGAACTGCACGATGTTCGACGTCTACAACGCCACGGATTACGTCATCCCCGCGCTGGAGCTGATCGACGCCCGCTGCCACAACATCGATCCGGAAACCCAGCGTCCGCGCAAGGTGTTCGACACCATCTCCGATAACGCCGCCAACGCGGGCGTGATCCTCGGCGGGCGCCCGATCCGCCCGGACGAGCTGGATCTGCGCTGGATCTCCGCCCTGCTCTACCGCAACGGCGTGATCGAAGAGACCGGCGTTGCCGCGGGCGTGCTCAACCACCCGGCCAACGGCGTGGCGTGGCTGGCTAACAAGCTGGCCCCCTACGACGTACAGCTGGAACCCGGCCAGATCATCCTCGGCGGTTCGTTTACCCGTCCGGTCGCGGCGAGCAAGGGCGACACTTTCCACGTGGACTACGGCAACATGGGCTCCATCAGCTGCCGCTTTGTGTGAGGAGACGACCATGGAAAACGCATTCAAAGCGGCACTGCAAGCGGGCAAACCCCAGATCGGCTTATGGCTGGGGCTGACCAGCAGCTACAGCGCCGAACTGCTGGCGGGGGCAGGCTTCGACTGGCTGCTGATCGACGGCGAGCACGCCCCTAACAGCGTGCAGACCGTCCTCACCCAGCTCCAGGCCATCGCCCCCTACCCCAGCCAGCCGGTGGTGCGCCCGTCGTGGAACGATCCGGTGCAGATCAAACAGCTGCTGGATGTGGGCGCGCAAACCCTGCTGGTGCCGATGGTACAGAATGCCGATGAAGCGCGGCTAGCGGTGCGCGCAACCCGCTACCCGCCTGCGGGTATTCGCGGCGTCGGCAGCGCCCTGGCGCGGGCATCCCGCTGGAACCGCATTCCGGACTACCTGCACCAGGCCAACGACGCTATGTGCGTGCTGGTACAGATTGAAACCCGCGAAGCGCTGAAAAACCTGCCGCAGATCCTGGCTGTGGAGGGCGTCGACGGGGTGTTTATCGGCCCGGCGGATCTCAGCGCCGACATGGGCTTTGCCGGTAATCCGCAGCATCCGGAAGTGCAGGCCGCCATTGAACAGGCCATCGCGCAGATCCGGGCGGCGGGCAAAGCGCCCGGCATCCTGATGGCGAACGAGCAGCTGGCCAAACGCTATCTCGAACTCGGGGCGTTGTTTGTCGCCGTCGGCGTCGACACCACCCTGCTCGCCCGCAGCGCCGAAGCGCTGGCAGCCCGCTTTATCGATAACCCGGTTACGTCAGTTAATAACAATAAATCCGTCTATTGAACGGACACTGTGGAGCGCACCATGACGACCTCTACCCTGCACCCTGATAATAAAGCCGTTGAACATCGCGTCATCAATAAGCTGTTCCGTCGTTTGATCGTGTTTCTCTTTATTCTCTTTGTCTTCTCGTTTCTCGATCGCATCAATATCGGCTTTGCCGGGCTGACGATGGGCAAAGATCTGGGCCTCACCTCCACCATGTTTGGCCTGGCCGCGACGCTCTTTTACGTCACCTACGTGCTGTGCGGGATCCCGAGCAATATCATGCTGGCGAAGATCGGCGCCCGGCGCTGGATCGCCGGGATCATGGTGGTGTGGGGGATCGCCTCCACCTGCACCATGTTCGCCACCAGCCCCGAAACCCTCTATGTCCTGCGCATGCTGGTGGGCATTGCCGAAGCCGGTTTCCTGCCGGGCATTCTGGTCTATCTCACCTGGTGGTTCCCGGCCTATCACCGCGCCCGCGCCAACGCGCTGTTTATGATCGCCATGCCGGTAACCATGATGCTCGGCTCTATTCTTTCCGGCTACATTCTGGCGATGGACGGCCTGTGGAACCTGAAGGGCTGGCAGTGGCTGTTCCTGCTGGAGGGGCTGCCTTCCGTGGTCCTCGGCGTGGTGACCTGGTTCTTTCTGAACGACACGCCGGATCAGGCGACCTGGCTGGACGACGAAGAGAAGCAGACCCTGAAAGCGATGATCGCCCGCGAGCAGGAAAACGCCATTGCACACGCCGCCACGCCGCGCTCGACGCTGCGTGAAGTGCTGACCCCGGCGGTACTGCTCTACACCCTGGCCTATTTCTGCCTGACGAACACGCTGAGTGCGATCAATATCTGGACGCCGCAGATCCTGCAAAGCTTTAATACCGGCAGCAGCAATATCGTGATTGGCCTGCTGGCGGCGATCCCGCAGTTTTGCACCATCCTCGGCATGATCTGGTGGAGCCGTCGCTCTGACAGGCTGAAAGAGCGAAAAAAGCACACCATCCTGCCGTATCTCTTCGCAGCGGCGGGATGGATGCTGGCCTCGGCCACCGATCACAGCCTGATCCAGCTGCTTGGCATCATCATGGCCTCAACCGGATCGTTTACCGCCATGGCGATCTTCTGGACCACGCCGGATCAGGTTATTAGCCTGCAGTCCCGTGCGGTGGCGCTGGCGGTGATCAACGCTATCGGCAACGTCGGATCCGCCGTCAGCCCGCTGCTGATTGGCATCCTGCGCGATGCCACCGGCAGCTTCAGCTCCGGGCTGTGGTTCGTGGCCGGGCTGCTGGTCGTGGGTGCGCTGGTGCTGACGCGTATTCCGATGTCCCGGCAGGAGAGCCGTGCAAACGTGCCGGACATGGCGACGCAGAAGATCCACTGAGGAGCGGTTATGTGCCAGAGCCCGATTACCAATATCGACATCAGCAAAGAGTACGACGAGAGCCTGGGTACGGACGATGTGCATTACCAGTCCTTTGCGCGTATGGCGGCCTTTTTTGGCCGCGATATGCAGGCCCATCGCCACGACCGCTATTTTCAGATGCACTTTCTTGATACCGGGCAGATCGAGCTGCAGCTGGACGATCACCGCTACTCGGTGCAGGCCCCGCTGTTTGTCCTCACCCCGCCATCGGTGCCGCACGCGTTTTATACCGAATCAGACAGCGACGGACACGTACTGACGGTGCATGAAGATCTGATCTGGCCGCTGCTGGAAGTGCTCTACCCCGGCACCCGGGAGACCTTCGGGCTGCCGGGCATCTGCCTGTCGCTGGCGGATAAACCGGAGGAGCTGACGGCGCTCAGCCACTACTGGCGGCTGATTGAGCGGGAGTCCACCAGCCAGCTTCCCGGACGGGAGCACACCCTGGCGCTGCTGGCGCAGGCGGTGTTTACCCTGCTGCTGCGCAACGCCCCGCTGGACGATCACGAGGCCTTCGGCATGCGCGGCGAACTGAAATTATTTCAGCGCTTTACTCAGCTGGTTGACGCGCACTTCCACCAGCACTGGACGGTGCCGGAATATGCCAGCGAACTGCACCTCACAGAATCGCGGCTGACCGACATCTGCCGCCGCTTCGCCAACCGACCGCCGAAACGGCTCATCTTTGACCGCCAGCTGCGCGAAGCCAGGCGGCTGCTGGTCTTCTCCGACAGCGCTGTGAATGAGATTGCCTGGCAGCTGGGCTTCAAAGATCCAGCCTATTTCGCGCGGTTTTTTAACCGCTTAGTAGGATGTTCGCCAAGCAAGTATCGGGCACAGAAAGTGCCAGTGTCGTGAATCTCCCCGGTGGCGCTGCGCTTACCGGGGCTACGGATTGTAGGCCGGGTAAGCGTTAGCGCCACCCGGCAAAACCCATCCCGATCACAATTCTCGCACCTGTCTGAAAAGTACCCGTCGTTGACCCATTCGTCCCTTCACGACCCGCCTCTCTCACGCTTCAATTAAACAACAAAAACAACACATAAATTTAACAATCATCTTCCGATACGAGGTCCCTATGAAACCTGAAGATTTCCGCGCAAGCACCCAGCGTCCGTTAACCGGCGAAGAGTATCTGAAAAGCCTGCAGGATGGCCGGGAGATCTACATCTACGGCGAGCGCGTGAAAGATGTGACCACCCATCCGGCGTTTCGCAATGCGGCGGCCTCGGTCGCACAGCTGTACGATGCGCTGCACAAACCTGACATGCAGGACACGCTCTGCTGGAATACCGATACCGGCAGCGGCGGATACACCCATAAGTTTTTCCGCGTGGCGAAAAGTGCCAGCGACCTGCGCCAGCAGCGCGACGCCATTGCCGAGTGGTCGCGCCTGAGCTACGGCTGGATGGGACGCACCCCGGACTATAAAGCCGCCTTCGGCTGCGCGCTGGGGGCGAACCCGGCGTTTTATGGTCAGTTCGAACAGAACGCCCGCAACTGGTACACCCGTATTCAGGAAACCGGCCTCTACTTTAACCACGCCATCGTCAACCCACCGATCGATCGCCACAAACCGGCGGACGAGGTTAAAGATGTCTACATCAAGCTGGAGAAAGAGACCGACGCTGGGATCATCGTCAGCGGCGCGAAGGTGGTTGCCACCAACTCGGCGCTGACCCACTACAACATGATCGGTTTTGGCTCGGCCCAGGTGATGGGGGATAACCCCGACTTTGCCCTGATGTTTGTCGCCCCGATGGATGCCGAAGGGGTGAAGCTGATCTCCCGCGCGTCATACGAACTGGTGGCAGGCGCGACCGGCTCCCCTTACGACTACCCGCTCACCAGCCGTTTCGACGAGAACGATGCGATCCTGGTGATGGATAATGTGCTGATCCCGTGGGAAAACGTGCTCATCTACCGCGACTTTGACCGCTGCCGTCGCTGGACCATGGAAGGCGGTTTCGCCCGCATGTATCCGCTGCAGGCGTGTGTACGTCTGGCGGTGAAGCTCGACTTCATCACCGGGCTGCTGAAAAAGTCGCTTGAATGTACCGGCACCGCCGAGTTCCGCGGCGTGCAGGCCGACCTCGGGGAAGTGGTGGCCTGGCGCAACATGTTCTGGGCGCTGAGCGACTCCATGTGCTCGGAAGCCACACCGTGGGTGAATGGCGCGTACCTGCCGGACCACGCGGCGCTGCAAACCTACCGCGTGATGGCGCCGATGGCCTACGCGAAGATCAAAAATATCATTGAGCGTAACGTCACCAGCGGCCTGATCTACCTCCCGTCCAGCGCCCGCGACCTGAACAACCCGCAGATCGACAAATACCTGGCGAAATATGTGCGTGGCTCCAACGGTATGGACCACGTGGAGCGCATCAAGATTTTAAAACTGATGTGGGATGCCATCGGCAGCGAGTTTGGCGGTCGCCATGAGCTGTACGAGATCAACTACTCCGGTAGCCAGGATGAAATCCGCCTGCAGTGCCTGCGCCAGGCGCAGACCTCCGGCAACATGGACAAGATGATGGCGATGGTCGACCGCTGCCTGTCTGAATATGACCAGAACGGCTGGACGGTTCCGCACCTGCACAACAACACCGATATCAACCTGCTGGACAAGCTGCTGAAATAGGGCAGCGGGAGCTCAAGATGCAACATGATGAACAACGTCTGCGTTTTCGCGACGCGATGGCCAGCCTCTCTGCGGCGGTCAATGTCATTACCACCGATGGCGAAGCCGGACGCTGCGGCATCACCGCTACCGCCGTCTGCTCGGTAACGGATACGCCCCCCTCGGTGATGGTCTGCCTGAATGCCAGCAGCGCCATGAACCCGGTTTTCCAGGGTAACGGCAAGCTGTGCATCAACGTACTCAATCACGAACAGGAACTGATGGCGCGCCATTTTGCCGGCATGACCGGCATGAGCATGGAGGAGCGGTTCACCCTCTCCTGCTGGCAAAAAGGTGTGCTGGCCCAGCCGGTATTAAAAGAGGCGCTGGCAAGCCTGGAAGGTGAGATCAGCCAGGTACAGGCCATCGGCACCCATCTGGTCTACCTGGTGGAGATTAAAAATATCCACCTGAGCCAGGAGGGACACGGCCTGATTTACTTTAAGCGCAGATTTCATCCGGTGTTAATTGAACAAGAAATGACCGTTTAATCCCCTTCGCCAGCCGAACTACCGGCTGGCGCTTATTTGTTTCTATTCTCTGAAATATGAAACAATCACTACCAGAAACTAATGCTGAATATAAGTTTTGGATCAACCCACCAGAGTTAATAGGCTTTCAGACTTTTCCCCTTTTTCCGGGCAAAATTCTTAAATTTGAAATGACACAAACTGCAAACTTATGTAATCTTCGCCACATAAAAACACTTTCATGAATAATAAAAAACGATTTAGTTGTTTACTGAATAGTTTTTTTATGGCAGCGCCCTAAAGCAAATCGCGCACATTTTAACCGGAATTGTCTATTTCCGTGCGGTAGCCTACCCTTTTTTTGGATTTTCTTACTTAACACCTGCGTTTTTGTTGCTCCTGCACCTGCAAGATTTCTCAACTGCTTCGCTATTAAAATCAGTTGAATACCATCAAAGTTTTATTTCACATTCCAGTTATTGCATTGTTGGAAAATATTGATCTATGAAGAACGCAACTCGCCTTCTGGTGATTTCGCTCGCCCTCATGTTGAGCGGCTGTGCATATTCCCCGAAGCAGGTTGAAGCATCCCGACCGCTTGTGAATCAGACTGCTTCTACCGACCTCCAGGCTATGGCAGCCAATCTGCAACAACCTCTGAACACCCTGCCGCAGGGCGCCGCGCTCAGCGCCAATGGCAATACCTATATTCTGGGCCAGCGTTATGTCTCCGCCCTGGGGCTGGAATGCATAGAACTGCTGCGTAATCGCAACTACAACCAGTCGCAGCACGGTGTGACCTGTAAGAACGGTGATACCTGGTATCTGGTACCACAGCTGGAACAGGCTTCCGCCAGTAACCTGCTTGCCGTGCAATAATTTTGAAGAGAAATGTTGTGAAGATAACGAATTTTCGGCAATTGAGTGCCGTCCTGTTACTGGCCTGCGTCTCCTGCGCCTCTTTCGCCGCCCCCACCCAGCAAGAAGCCCAGGCATTTGGGATGAACACCCCGGCAGACAACGGCGATGGCCGACTGCAGCTTGGCGGCGAGCAAGCGATGAGCGGCCAGGCAAACACCTCCTCCACCACCGGGACTTTCGCACAGCAAAACCGCCAGGGCATGTTACTGCCGGGCGAGTCTGATGTGCGTAAATTACTGCCGCAGTCCGAGTCCGGCCTCCCCCCTCCATACGGTGCCAACCTGTTTGCCGGTGGTTATGAAACCGAGCGCAGCGACGGCTTAAACGATAATTACCTGATCGCCCCCGGCGATAAGCTGAATATCTGGATCTGGGGCGCAGTCAATTTTTCCAACGTCGTGACCGTCGATAATCAGGGCAATATTTTCATTCCCGATGTCGGGCCGATTAATGTCAAGAATGTGGCGGCCAGTAAGGTTAATAACCTGGTTACCAGCCATATCAGCGAAGTTTTCACCAATAACGTTAATGTTTACGTTAATTTACTTACCGCGACGCCGGTCAGTGTATATGTCACCGGACCCGTCATTCGTCCGGGACAATATGCCGGACAATCTTCCGACAGCGTTTTATATTTCCTGAAACGCGCTGGCGGCATCGACTCCGACCGCGGAAGCTATCGTCATATTAAAGTATTGCGCCAGAACCGCGTGATCCAGCAGATCGACTTGTATGAGTTTATGCAGCAGGGCAAAATGCCGAAGCTGTCCCTCAAAGATCAGGATGTGATTCTGGTTGAACCGCAGGGCCCGATGATCAACGTGGCGGGTAAAGTGCGTAACCCGTTCCGCTTCGAGCTGAAGAACAGCACCGCGCTCGGCTCAGAGCTGATCGACTACGCCCTGCCCCTCGCCAAGGTGAGCCACGTGGGCGTCATTGGCGATCGCGCCAGTGGCCCGTTCTCGGTCTATATGCCCTATAAAGATTTCGACCGCATTCAGCTGAGCGACGGTGATAAAGTGCTGTTCAACGACGACATGCATGCGCAGGTTTACGATGTGCAGGTGATGGGCAGCTATCGCGGGCCATCCTACTTCACCGTGCGTAAAGAGACCCGTCTGCACGATCTGCTGAACCACATCCCGATTGACCCGAACATGGCGGATTACGGCTCGATCTACATCATGCGTAAGAGCGTGGCCGCGCGGCAGAAAGAGATGCTGGAAGACTCCCTCAACCGCCTGGAGCGCAGCGTCTTTACCGCGCCTGCCAGCTCTGACGGCGAGGCCTCCATTCGCACCAAAGAGGCCGAGCTGGTGATGCGCTTTGTGGAAAAAGCCCGCAAGATCCAGCCGCTGGGTAAAGTGGTGGTGTCGGATAAAGGCGTGATCGCCAACATCCTGCTGGAACAGGGCGACCAGATTGTGATACCGAACAAAACCGACCTGATTCAGGTGGGTGGCGAAGTGATGATGCCGCAGGCGGTGGTCTACAACAAAAACGCCAGTCTGGAAGACTACGTAGCCTGGGCGGGCGGCTATACCGACCGTGCAAACGACAAGCGCATTGCCGTGGTGCATGCCAACGGGCTGATGGAGTTTAAAGACGGTGGCGATGTGATGCCGGGCGATCAGATTCTGGTCATGCCGAAAGTGGACAGCAAAATGATGCAGTCCATCAAGGACATCACCCAGGTCATCTATCAGGTTGCCGTGGCGGCCAACGTGGTCCTGAACTAACCCTCAATGCGGGCTCGCCCCCTCGCGGGCCCGTTCTGTGATATCGGCCTTCTTATGCTTAAACCTGTTCTCAACCAGACGCCCCGCAGCTCGTTCCAGGTGCTGAGGGATGTGACGTTTGGCCTGCTTATTCGTGAACTGAAAACGAGATTTGGCAGTTACCGGCTGGGGTATGCCTGGGCGCTGTTGGATCCGTTGTTGATGATTAGCCTGTTTAGTGTTGTTTTTGGGATGCGTAGCCAGAGTGGTTTTGGTGGCGTTCCAGTACAGGTATTTATTACGGCAGGTTATTTACCCTATATGTTTTTCAACAAAGTGGTCAGCCAGCTGAAGTCTGCAGTGGGTGCCAACATGGGGTTGTTTTGCTACAGACAGGTGACCCCCTTTGCTACCTTTATTGCCCGTTTCATCCTGGAAGCCATTATTGGTTTGGTGGTGGGCTGCATCCTTGTACTGGGGTTACTGTGGTTTGGTTTTGATGCCATTCCCAGCGATCCTTTAGAAGTTATCATTATCTATTTCCTGCTAATGATCTTTTCATTTTCATTAGGAATCGTTTTTTGCGTATTAGGCAGCTTATTTAAAGAAGCTAATAAGTTTCTCGATTTGTTGATGA
The DNA here is from genome assembly GCF_037150775.1 of Leclercia sp. M50. Taxonomy (NCBI): domain Bacteria; kingdom Pseudomonadati; phylum Pseudomonadota; class Gammaproteobacteria; order Enterobacterales; family Enterobacteriaceae; genus Leclercia; species Leclercia sp. M50. The sequence continues at coordinate 11,719 of NZ_JBBCPK010000044.1, read as the reverse complement.
TGCCCCTTATGTTTATCTCGTGCGTCATGTATCCCCTGGCAACCGTACCATCGCAGTTTCAGCAATGGTTCTTATGGAACCCGCTTGTACATGCTATTGAGTTGATTCGATCAGGCTGGATTGCTGGATATGAAAGCCCGAATGTCAGCGGAGTATATTTGTCCTGCGTCACATTAGTGCTGCTGACTTTTGCAATGAGTTGTTACAGGTTAAGCCATCGCCGGCTGATCGCCAGCTAAGCGAATTACGATGATCATTTTAGATAACGTCTCAAAATATTACCCCACCAAATTTGGTCGCAATTATGTATTGCGCGACGTAAGCATTACGCTACCCCGCGACCGTAATATCGGTATTTTAGGTGTCAACGGCGCCGGAAAATCGACCCTACTGCGTTTGCTGGGCGGGATGGATACGCCAAGCAAAGGGAAAGTCACGCGTCACTGTCGCGTCTCATGGCCTCTCGCCCTTGGCGGCGGATTTCAGGGCAGTATGACCGGTCGCGAGAACACCCGTTTTGTGTGCCGTATCCATGGCGTTCGTGATACTCAGGCTATTGAGGAGTGGGTAAAAGAGTTCTCGGAAATTGGTCAACATTTCGAACTGCCAATCAAGGGGTATTCCAGCGGCATGAGATCAAAATTCTCCTTTGCCGTTAGTATGGCTTTTGATTTTGAAATCTACCTGACCGATGAAATCACCTCCGTAGGAGATGCCCGCTTTAAACAAAAATGCATTGATGTTTTTAACCAAAAACGTGAAACCGCCAGCCTGATTATGGTGTCGCACGACATGAAGAACTTACGTCAACAGTGCGATATGGGTATTTTGCTGCGTAACAGCAAGCTTGAGATATTCGACAATATCGAAGATGCCATCAGTATTTATCAGAAACTATAACAAGCCCAATAATCATGACCCAGCCAACCCGTTCTAACAAATCCTCCGGCTTGATGCGCAAGCTCAATAAATTAAAAACCAAACCAAAGCATTTTATCGTTGATTCTAAAGGTTACCGCCTTGCCCAGCGCTCATGGAAACAGAGTCTCAAACTTGGCCGCTTCCAGTGGGTCGTGGCCTGCTTTGCTGTCGCTGTTATCTATTTTGGATTCATTGCCTCGGATCGTTATGTAAGCCGGGCAGAATTAGTGGTCAAACAAGCAGACCAAATTAAAATGCTGCCTGATGCTCTTTCGATGTTGGGGCTGGGGGGTAATAATCATCAGGATATGCTGCTCATTCAGGATTATTTAAAATCTGCCGATTTGCTCAATAAACTTGATAAAGAGCTGGGTCTGAAAGCCCATTACCAGAGCCACCAAGTCGATTATTTCTCGCGCCTGCCTGACAATGTCAGTCGCGAAGAATTTCTTAAGTATTACCGTAAGCATCTGACATTACGTCTGGATGACATTTCCGGTGTGTTGACCATTGAACTGCAGACCTTTAATCCTGTCTACGGTCAAAAAGTCGTTGGAGTCATGCTTAAGGAGTCTGAAGGCTTTATTAATAAACTGGGACATCAGGTCGCGCTGGAACAACTGGCCTTTGTCGAGAAAGAGGTTGATCGTGCCTACCAGCGATTACAGGCCGAAAAAGCCAAAGTGCTTGAGTTTCAAAATACCCATCATCTTATTAGTCCGGAATCGACCAGTACGGCTCGTATGGGGGTAGTAAGTCAGATTGAAGCTCAACTGGCCCAGCAACAGGCCCAGTTGAAACAGCTGCAAAGCTATATGAAAGCAACCGCACCAGCAGTAGTTTCTGTGCAGGCTCGAGTCGATGCTTTAACCGAGCAGCTTGCGCAAGAGCAAGCCCGACTCACCGGTGCGGATAAAAATGCCATGAACGAAGTGACCGCCAGTTATATGGATGTGCAAACTCAGGCAACCCTCGCGGCAGACCTCTATAAAACCGGCCTTATTAGCCTGGAGCAAGCCAGAATAGAAGCGTACCGCAAACTTAAACATCTTCTGGTCATCAGCCAGCCAACGCTGGCTGAAGATGCAGAATATCCGCGCCGTCTCTATAACCTGGCCACCATCGGCGTTTTGCTGTGCCTGTTATATGGGTTAATCGTAATGGGCCTTGCAACCCTGCGTGAGCATCAAGACTAACAACCGCATGCGTTAAAAGCAGGGCCAGAGCCCCTGTGCGGTTCTGGCCTTTCTCAACCTAATCATAAAGTGGTCACCCTACCGATCACGTCAATTAATCATTGTTCTCATATTGAAGGGATATCCCATGGGCACTCAGCAAAGCAGCCGTTCACAGGCGCCCCGCAAGCAAGCATCAGAAAAACAAACCAACACAGGGCTGGATTTTATTTTTAAGCGTCCTATTTTTTGGCGCCCTTCTTACATTGCGCAATCCGCCTGGTTAGAACATATTCCGTTTGCTTTCTGGTTAATCGACACTCTTCAACCGCGCAAAATTGTTGAACTGGGTACCCATTACGGCAGCTCCTATTTTTCTTTCTGTCAGGCTGTTACGAAGCTGGATCTTGAAACCCAATGCTATGCGGTAGATACCTGGGGTGGCGACGAACATGCAGGCCAGTACGGCGAAGAGGTTTATCGCCAGGTCTCTGAACACAACCAGCAACATTACTCAGACTTTTCCACCCTTGTGCGCAGCACATTCGACCAGGCGCTGGAACACTTCCCACAAGGCAGCATTGATTTGCTGCATATTGATGGTCTTCATACCCTGGAAGCTGTACGTCATGATTTTGAAAGCTGGCTGCCGAAGCTCTCAAATAAAGCCGTAGTGATCATGCATGACACTAACGTACGTGAGCGCGGCTTTGGGGTGTTCCAGCTAATGGACGAGCTAAAGCAGCAATATCCTCATTTTGAGTTCGCACACGGCCATGGGCTGGGCGTAATTGGTGTAGGTAGCGAGCCATCTTCAGAGATGTTGAGCCTTTATGCTCTTTCAGGTAATCCGTCTGCTACAAGGCAGGTACAAGAAGTCTTCTCTCGCCTGGGTAAAGCCTGTGGTTATAGCTGGGAAAACAGCGAAATAAAACGCCAGATGGTCGCGCTGCAAGCAAACCAGCAAGCTGAAACCCAGGATGTTCTGGAGCAACAAGCTCTGGAAAGGGGACGTCTGGCAGAGAAAATCACCGCTCAGCATCACACCATTAAAGCGCTGGAAGAAAAACTCGCACAACACGCCGATCAATCCGCCGAGCTTAATCTTCAGAAGCAGCAAGTTAACGCATTAACCGCAGAGCTGGCGAAATCCAACCAGCACACTTCCGAACTGCAAACAGCCCTCACCCTTTGCGAACAACAGCGAGACGAGAGTCTAGCAGGCCAGCAAAATATGGAAGCCTTGCTCACAAAAAACCGTGAGCAATTGACCCAGACCGTTTCAGAACGTGACCTGATTGCGCAAGAAAAACAGACCCTGCTGGAGCAACAAACAGAAGCTCAGGAACAGCTGAGCGCACTGCAACAGCAGCTGCATGAACAAACACTTCACCTTAATGAAGAGACGCAGCGCGCCGCACAGCTAACCCTCGCTCTCAATAAAAATAACATGGTGCTCAGCGAGTATTCACAGCAGCTCGGCGTGTTGCAGCAACAGATCGATGAGCTGACTGCTGCGTTGACTGCTGCGCACCAGCAGCAGGATGCGCTCAGCGAGACTCTGGCAACCGAAGCCAGTCACTGGCAACAGCAGGTTAATGAGCTGACTACCGCGTTAACTACTGCGCATCAGCAGCAGGATGAACTTAGTAAGACCCTGGCGACCGAAGCCAGCCATTGGCAACAGCAAAAAGAAACACTCACCGAAGCCCATGATCAGCTACAGACTCATTATGATGCCCTGACCACTGACCTCGCGGCAAGTCGCGCTATGCTGGAGCAATATGAATCAGCTCAGCAAACCTGGCTGACGCGTGAGCAGAAATTAGTCAGTACCTTAGATGCTCGTGATAGTGAAATTACTGGCCTTAGCCAGACTCTCGCAGAGAGCGCTCAGATAATTGATAAGCAGAACAATGAACTTGAACAGGCGCGTGACCAGCTGGCTGTTTTGCTTCAGCGTCACCATGCAGAACAAGCAGAATCTCAGCAACAGTTGAGCCAGCTAAATCAAAGCCTGAGTGAACGCTTTACCGAGATCGCGACGTTGACTCAATGGCTGGAAGAGCGGGACGAGGCGGCAGTCAAAGCGGCTGAAGAGTATCACATGCATCAGCAAGCATGGCGTGCAGAGCAAGCCGGTATGATACAGACTCAGACAGACCTGCAACAGCAACTGGCGACACTGAAGCAGCAAGCCACCCAAGAGCAAGCTCAGCTTGAAACGCGTGTTAATGAATTGGTTAAGCAAAATGAAGCGCTGGAATCCAGTATCAGTGAACGTTTCCGCGAGCTGGCAACCATGACACGTCATCTCGAGCAGGTAACACGTGAGCTACAACATAAAGAACAGCAACTTCAGAAAGCGAAAGATCGCGCACAAAACCTGAAGCAGACCATGTCATGGAAGCTGACCGCGCCCGTGCGCGCCCTGGGCCGCACCTTTAAAGAAAATCCAACAACCACAACAGCAGTTTCCGTAAGCAATGTTGAACGTATTGCAGCGTCTGGCCTGTTCGATGAGCTCTGGTATTTGCATCGTTATCCGGAAGTTGCGGACTCCGGCCTGTCGGCTATTGAGCACTTTATTCAGATCGGTGCTGATAAGGGCTATAGCCCAAGTGCTCTCTTTGATACACGCTGGTACTTGCAAACTTATGCGGACGTGGCCCAAGGCTCTATTAATCCATTACTTCATTACATCCTGCACGGAAAGGCAGAACAGCGTCATTGCCTGCCAGACAACATGAGAAAATAACAATGACCGTTGAATTCAACAAGGACGAGCCGCTCACTCATTTTGATGAGCAATGGTATTTACAGACCTATCAGGACGTAAGCCAGACGGGATTACCTGCAAGGGAACATTTCAAACGTTATGGTTCACTGCTGGGTCGTAAACCCTGTGCTGACTGGGTCACGTCAACACAGAGTCCAATTGCAACAGCTGTACATTTGCCCTGGATCGCGCTGAACCAACTTTCCCCGGATCCAGAGCGTATGCATGGGTGGAAATCAGAAGGGAATGACCCCTACTTCATCCTTGATTTAACGCATCTTCCTAAAACAGGAAAAGGGTGGTATCAGTTTAATCTGACGCTGGATTGTTCTGGAAAACAAGGGCTAGCCAAGTTCTATCTGGATACCGGAAAAGGATTCAATGAATTTGAAACCGTTACCCTCCCGTATAAAAAAGCAGTAACGGCCAGTCGCCTGTTTTATCTCGAATCCCCGTTAGTTGCACTGCGTTTCGATCCCCTGGAACAAGAAGGTGCCTTCTCTGTTAGCCAGTTCGAAATTACGGCAATCAGCGACAGCCAAATAGAGCCCGCATTGCTGGCTCGTATTCAGCGGGAACACCAAAGTTATCGTGATATGGAAATGACGATCATTAAGGAGTCTATTTCTTCTGAAAGCGGTAATTTGCCGTTGGATCGTCTGGTGTCGCTTTATAATGAGACCTTTAGTTTCACTTTACCTTCCGTTGATTATGAAGAATGGATTGAAAGCGTCGAGATACCTTCCCTGCCAAGCAAAGCAGACGTTGCTGCAATACTGGCGACAATGACCACACCACCTGTTATTTCCGTAGTGATGCCGGTCTACAACCCGGCAGAAATATACTTACGCGCCTGTTTAGACTCTGTAATAGCCCAAAGTTACCCCTTCTGGGAACTGTGCATTGCAGATGACAAATCCCCAAAAGAGCACGTTCAGCGTGTGCTGCGTGAATATGAAGCCAAAGATCCGCGCATTAAAGTGGTCTACCGTCAACAGAACGGACACATATCGGCAGCCTCTAACAGTGCGCTGGGAATCGCTAAAGGTGACTTCGTGGCTTTACTGGATCACGATGATGCTCTGCCTGAACATGCACTTCTGTTTATGGCACAAGCAATCTGCGCTCAGCCAGAAACCCAAATTCTCTACAGCGATGAAGACAAGCTCAACGGTCGCGGCGAGCGTTTTGATCCCCATTTCAAGAGCGACTGGAACCCGGATCTGTTCTTCTCGCAAAACTACGTTTCTCACCTCGGGGTGTATCGTCGTGAACTGCTCCAGCAAATCGGTGGTTTCCGTCTGGGTGTAGAAGGTAGTCAGGATCAAGATCTGCTGCTGCGTTGCCTTCCGCATGTGCAAGCCGACCAGATCGTGCATATACCTCGTGTGCTCTATCACTGGCGTACCATAGAGGGCTCAACAGCTCTTGCTTCAGGCGAGAAAAGCTATACCACCGATGCGGGCATCAAAGCCTTGCGAGATTATTTTGCAAACCAGCAACCGGGTGTAGAAGTTGATGCCGGGCTGGTACCAAACACCTATCGGGTGCGTTATCCAATACCCGAGCCAGCACCGCTGGTTAGCTTGTTAATTCCTACTCGTGATCGTCGCTCACTGACTGAAACTGCGGTGCGCAGTATCATTGAGAAAAGTACCTATACCAATTTCGAGATACTTATTCTGGATAACGGCAGCATCGAAGCCGAAACACTGGAATTTTTCCGTGAGATCCAACTAGAAGATCGTCGCGTTAAAGTGCTGGCATATGACTTCCCGTTTAACTACTCAGCAATTAACAACTTCGGAGCCCGCCATGCTAAAGGCTCCATTATTGGCTTGGTCAATAATGATGTCGAAGTGATCAATCCAGAGTGGTTGACCGAAATGGTCAGTCAGTGCCTGCGACCTGAAATTGGTTGCGTAGGTGCCAAACTCTATTACAGCAACGACACCGTACAACACGGTGGGGTTATTCTGGGGATTGGAGGAGTCGGTGGACATTCACATAAACATTTCCCTCGTCATCATCCAGGCTATTTCAGTCGTTTATTACTGACTCAATCACTTTCTGCTGTCACAGCTGCCTGTTTACTGATTAGAAAAGAGATCTTTGATTTAGTTTCTGGCCTTGATGAGGAGAATCTCAAGGTTGCGTTTAACGATGTTGATTTTTGCCTTAAGGTTCGTGAAGCAGGATATCGAAATCTTTGGACGCCTTACGCTGAACTTTATCATTATGAGTCGATAAGCCGAGGTGCTGAAGATTCACCAGAGAAAATTGCACGTTTTGCTCAGGAAGTAAATTTCATGAAGTCTAAGTGGGGAAAATATCTTGAGGTGGACCCCTTCTATAATCAAAACCTCACTCAAGACAAAGAAGATTTTACTATTTGATTTCGATAAGGCTAAAAAATGAATATTGCTTGTGTGATGATGCAGAAGAATGAAAGTGAACTCCTTCCTGTATGGATTAAGTATTACTCACACCTGTTTTCACCAGAGAACCTTTACATATTCGATAATGGTTCCACTGATACCAATACTTTAGAGCATTTAAATAACGCCAAAAACCACGGCGTTCAAGTAATTTATACACATAACAGCCCAAAAGATTTTGAGAACAAAGGAATCATTATCGGAGATAAAATAAAAGAGATTGAGAAGGATTACGATTTCATATTTCCATTAGACTGCGATGAGTTCATTGGCTGTAGAACACCTGACGGTAATATATCTTTCCTGATAGATGATATTGAAAATGAGCTGTTAAAGCACTTAGATACCAAGGAAACTTTACTTTTTGACTCGCAGGGTTTTAACTCAATAATTAGCAAGCATCATTTTCTTTTTAGAAAAGATAGAAAATGTTTTTTCAGAAAAGGCACATTCCTTTCATTAGATGTTGGTTTTCACTGGGGCAAAACAAAATTCTGCGATGGTGAACACAGAACAAATCTCATCCAACTTCATTTCCATAACAAACCTTATGAAATAGCAAAAGAACACGCAAGAGAGAAATTAAAACTGCGTGTTAACTCATTTGAGCCAGAGGAAATAAAAAAATACAATGGCCCAGGAGTTCATATGGTTAAATATTTTACTATGAAAAAAGAAGAGTACCTGGATAGTTTTATCTTTCAAAGCTGCACTAAAGTACCAACTTTTGAAGAGTTATTATCAAAACTGTGTATTGCATGGCCATATGATAAGGAAATGAATGAAGCTAGTGAATATGTTAATAGCAAGCTCTCGATGGTAAAAAATGCTTCTTTAAGAAAAGGGTTGACTCCCCCAACTCTGCATGCAGAATTTAAAGGCCATGTTGATAAGATTGAAAAAATTAATGGCGAAACGTTTATTTATGGCTGGGCAAGCAACTCATCAAGTCAAAGACCGACCTACTACTTTATATATGACGGTTCTGACTTCTTCGATGTTGAATTGATATCACCAATCACTCGCCCTGATGTGGCAAAACATTTAGGCACACGTAACAATGACCTTGGTTTCAGGCTTACATTACCTTCATCCTTAGAAATTGATAAAAAAACTTTTGAAATTTATTGTTCTGATAATAATTTCAATGTTGGTAGTCGATTGGATAAGAATAGGAATATTTAAGAACAGGAAATGCCTAAAGTGATAAATAACATGAGGGAATTTCCCCTTGGGGCATAATAGTTAGCTAGCAATGAAAAACCATAACAACAAGCGTAACAAGAAATAATGACATTCTTTGTTTCAGCTGGCTTACAACTTTGTTTGTATCTAAATATGAATGAACAAATTTTCCCTATAATTAATATTAAGGTATGATAGATGAGAATATCTATTATTGGAACTGGCTACGTCGGCCTTTCCAATGCCGTTCTTCTGGCACAGCATCATCAAGTTATCGCTCTGGACGTCATCCCTGAAAAAGTCGAGCAGATTAACCAACGACGGTCCCCTATTGCAGATAAAGAGCTTGAAGATTACTTAGCTAACAAACCTCTTAATCTACGGGCCACGCTGGATAAATTCGAAGCTTATGAAAGTGCCGACTTCGTTATCATTGCCACGCCAACTGATTACGATCCTAAGACGAACTACTTTAATACCAGCACCGTCGAAGCTGTCATCCGCGATGTGATGAGCATTAACTCGCATGCTGTTATGGTCATCAAGTCCACCATCCCGGTGGGCTTTACCGAGCGCATGCGCCAGGAATTTGGCACCGAGAATCTGATTTTCTCCCCTGAATTTTTGCGTGAAGGGCGTGCTCTGTATGACAACCTGTATCCGTCACGCATTGTGGTAGGGGAATGCAGCGAGCGTGCACAACGCTTTGCCGATCTGCTGAAAGAAGGTGCCATTAAACAGGATGTGCAGGTGCTGTTAACGGGCAGTACCGAAGCCGAGGCGATCAAGCTGTTTGCCAATACCTATCTCGCCATGCGCGTTGCCTACTTCAACGAGCTGGATACCTATGCTCAGTCTCATGGTTTAGACAGCCGTCAGATTATCGAGGGTATCGGTCTGGATCCGCGTATTGGCACGCACTATAACAATCCTTCGTTTGGCTATGGCGGCTACTGTCTGCCGAAAGATACCAAGCAGCTGTTAGCCAACTATCAGGAAGTGCCGAACAACCTGATCCGTGCCATCGTGGATGCGAATACTACCCGTAAGGATTTCATTGCCGATAGCGTGATTGCCCGTCAGCCTAAGATTGTGGGGATTCATCGTCTGGTGATGAAAGCAGGATCTGATAACTTCCGCTCCTCCGCGATTCAGGGGATCATGAAGCGTATCAAGGCAAAGGGAATCGAAGTGGTGGTGTTTGAACCCACCATTAAAACCGACAGCTTCTTTAACTCCCGCGTCATTCGCAATCTGGCCGAATTTAAAGCCATTAGCGACGTGATTCTGTGTAACAGAATGGCCAGCGAGTTGATTGATGTGAAAGACAAAGTGTATACAAGAGATCTTTTTGGATCTGATTGATCTGTAAAGAGACTAGCAGCAGGGAAAGCTATATCTACAGACTCGAGTTGCAGATATTTATCTGCTCTATGCGCTGCCAACATTACTGTTTCGTATGATTAAGCATGTATTGGAGCGTTAATCGGGCCTTTTAACTTTTGGTATCGCTATATAATTTAGCTACATACCATGTAAATGGCCCATCCATCTATAACAATACTAATAACAGCTTGAGTGTCGAAACAGAATGACAAACCGTTATACGCTTTCTACAACATCATTGGCTGCCCCTAATGCGCAGTTACGCTGGAACATTGATACAACCTCCAAACAGGAGCCTCTGACTTTACTGAATGGTCGCGTTGAACTTCGTGGCTGGCTACTGGCAGACGGCGAACGTGCTCCACGTATCGCCATCAGGAATGATTACGCTACCTATAGCTATCCATTCAATGTCAAACGCCCTGATGTAATAGCTGCCATCCTCCAGCAGCCAGAGGATAATCATCCTCGCTTGAGCTGTGGGTTCAGGATTAACGTGCCCTTCTCTTCTAAAATCACCGTCGGACTGGAATCCGATGGCCTGATTACCTGGCTGACGGAGTTAAATTTCTCCCCAGCCTGATAACTGTTTTACCTTGTGCCAGCGTTCTGCGGAAGCTGGCACGGTATTCCGATAATCGGTTGGATAACAATGTGAACCTTTATATTGCCGCCATCGTTAAAGATGAATTTGCAGGCCTGCTTGAATGGATAGCGTATCACCGGGTTTTGGGCGTAACCGGATTTATGATTGCCGACAATGGCAGTCGTGACGGAAGCCGCGAGCTGCTCTCTTCCCTGGCGCGTCTGGGGATAGTAAAAGTTCTCGATCAACCAGATGTGATTAATCAAAAACCGCAACTTCCGGCATACGAGCGCATTTTACGTACCTGTGCCCACGATATTGACCTGCTCGCCTTTATCGATGCTGATGAGTTTTTATTGCCCCTATCGGCTGAAGTGAATCTGGTCGATTTCCTTACTTCACATTTTAGTGACGAAAGCGTCAGCGCCATTGCGCTTAACTGGGCCATTTTTGGTTCCAGTGGCGAGCTCTTTGCTGAAGACGGCCTGGTAACGGAGCGTTTTACTCATCGCGCGCCGATTAAATTTAACGTCCACCACAACGTGAAAAGCGTGGTGAAACCCGAGCGCGTTAACCATTTTCATAACCCACATTTTGCCGACCTCCGCTACGGTCGCTATATCGATGCGCTGGGCAATGACATGGTTTTACACCCAAAACATGGTCCAGGCGTTAGTGCCGAAGTGGTCTGGAACGGTGTACGGGTCAACCATTACGCGGTCAAATCACTGGAAGAGTTTTTACTCGGTAAACATCTGCGCGGCAGCGCTGCCTCAGCTAACCGCGTCAAACACAAAGCCTACTTCAAAGCCCACGATCGCAACGACGAGACCTGTCTGCTGGCAGCGGCTCTGGCTCCGAAAGTCAAAGCCGAAATGGCAGCAATACAGGCGCAGCTGGATGCCTTGCCCGCAGAAGAGAGTCCACAGAAAAGCGACTCCTGGCTGGCGACCCGCGTTAAAAAGTTAATCGGCTAATCTACGTTTTTATTTCGACAGGAGTCAGAAGCGGGCTTCACCCGCTTCCGGGTAGTGAATCCACTCATGCAAAGCGATTACCATTGGCACCCTCTGGCGCTGCCAGACTCTTCTTTATCCCGTGCGGGCTGGTTTTTGATCCAGGGCACCCTGCGTGCCCGTCAGCCGCGGGGTGAAACCCGCCTGCGCTGGCAGTGTCAGGGCATCTGGCATGAGCAGATCCTGCCCATCACCCGCCGCGGTACCCTGCAGGAGCCAGTCTGGTTGCCGGT
>NZ_JBBCPK010000043.1:0-35921 GCF_037150775.1 Leclercia sp. M50 | reverse complement strand
GGCAAGTTGCAATAACCAATCTTCTCTGGATGGGGTGTTTAGGGTTACAATATGCGCCATTTTGTGGCTTAGCTACCAGTTAACAATTTCAGAGGGCCTTATGGCGACTTACTATAGCAACGATTTTCGTGCCGGTCTTAAAATCATGATGGATGGCGAACCGTACGCGGTTGAAGCCAGCGAATTCGTTAAACCAGGTAAAGGTCAGGCATTCGCACGCGTTAAGCTGCGCCGCCTGCTGACCGGTACCCGTATCGAGAAAACCTTCAAGTCTACCGACTCTGCCGAAGGCGCAGACGTTGTCGATATGACCCTCACCTACCTGTACAACGACGGTGAATTCTATCACTTCATGAATAACTCTACTTTCGAACAGCTCTCTGCTGATGAGAAAGCCGTCGGTGACAGCGCTAAATGGCTGCTGGATCAGGCTGAGTGCATCGTGACGCTGTGGAACGGCCAGCCTATCGCTGTGACCCCACCAAACTTCGTTGAGCTGGAAATCGTTGAAACCGATCCAGGTCTGAAGGGTGACACCGCAGGTACTGGCGGCAAGCCAGCTAAACTCTCTACCGGTGCTGTGGTTAAAGTTCCACTGTTCGTCCAGACTGGCGAAGTGATCAAAGTTGACACTCGCTCTGGTGAATACGTTTCTCGCGTGAAGTAATTCATTTCGGGATGTTGGGCGCAGCACTCTGCTGCGCCTTACCATTCTAAAGAAGGGTCATGGAAGATGTCGCGTACACTCAAAATTATCCTGATGACAATGATTGCCAGCGCTCTGCTTTCCGGCTGCAACACCGCCCGTGGTGTTGGGGAAGATATCAAAAGCCTGGGTAACGCTATTTCGCACGCCGCCTCCTGATACTTTCTACTTTTCCTAAAAATTCTTCCTTTTCCGTCACTCGTCGGGATCCTGGCTATGCTTATGTTGCTGTACACAATAACTTTGCCTAAAAAAGGAAGACATTATGCTTAAGAAAACATGTGTAGCGATCTTTTCTGTCCTGGTGCTTTCATCAGTTTTAACCGCCTGTAACACCACTCGCGGTGTCGGTGAGGATATCTCCTCTGGCGGCAGCGCGATTTCTGGCGCAGCAACTAAAGCACAGAACTAAAGCACAGGCGTAATTTTGGGCGGTACGGTGCTGAATATCGAATCGCCGTACCCTCAGTTTACCGCTCAGGGCAGTGACAGAAACGGCGAGTACCGGGTATCCATGTGCAATTTCATGCGAATATTGCGCTTGTAGGTATAAACCGTTTTTCCATGAATCCTCAGTTTGCTGGCAATGATGTGGTTGCTGGCACCCTCCATCCAAAGCATTAACACCTTCTCCTCCTGGCGCGTCAATAATGGCGTCGCAACGGGCCCAGGCTCACTGACTTCCTGGGCGGCCAACGCCTTATTAATCGTCTGTGCCAGTACGTCCAGCGGGGCCGTTTTAGGCAACGATGCCCACAAAGGAAAGGTATCCAAAAAGGCTGACATTTCAGGGTGTTCATCGGAGTGAAGCGAAATGAAAGGTATCGTTTCACTGGCGTTCATCACCGAAGAGAGCTGTTGGATATGCTGAATGTCTGACGTAAAGCCTTGAAAATCGGCGATAACCAGCGCCGGTTTCCACTGCAGGATATGCTCTCTGGCAAGATAGAGATTGTTAAGGCCCGTCACCAACACGGGTGAAGGAAACAGCCCTGAATGATTGATCCACATTTCCAGGCCCTTACGGGTGTAATGACACCGGTCAATCAAGAGAATTTTGAACATTTTATTTCGCAATCGGCAAAGTATGGTCGCTTCCTGCTATCAGGAAGTGCCCCATCATAAAGAAGTCGGATGAGTAATAAATGACTGAATTTCGCTGCGAATTGCGTCTATTTCCTGGCTTTAATGTCTCAACTATTGAATAAAACAAACGAGTTGAAAAAAGAATTCAAGCTCTTCACAATAGAAAATTCCTATCCCTTACAGGACGACCTGTAAGCGTTTCTTTCATCGGGGACGGCCCCAGACTGTTATTTAAGTTAAGGAGCCTAATATGTCCTGGATCATCCTTTTTATTGCCGGTTTACTCGAAGTCGTATGGGCCATCGGCCTGAAATATACCCACGGCTTTACGCGTCTCACCCCCAGCGTAATTACCGTCTCCGCCATGATTGTGAGTATCGTGTTGCTCTCCTGGGCCATGCGTTCGCTGCCTGTGGGAACGGCTTATGCCGTATGGACGGGGATCGGTGCGGTAGGGGCGGCCATTACCGGGATTTTACTGCTGGGCGAGTCTGCGAGCCTGGCGCGTATCGCCAGTCTCGCATTGATTGTTGCCGGTATTATCGGGCTGAAGCTCAGCACCCATTAATGGGTCTGCTCAACCCAGATAAACTTACTGACATCAAATCCCTGACGCGTTGCGGAATTCAGTAACGCTTGTTTCACCTCATCTGAAATCGTCGGTGTGCGGGAGAGGATCCACAGGTAGTCACGATCTGGCCCGCACACTAGCGCATGCCGGTAATCTTTATCCAGCGCAATCACGTTATAGCCGCCATAAAAAGGGCCTATGAAGGAGACTTTCAGCGCTGCGGTATCAGACGCGCCGGTAAAGTACGCCTTGCCCGTCACCTTCTGCCACATGCCGCGTGCAGGATTGTAGCCCCGGTTGATCACCTGGATTCCCCCGTCTTGCATCAGGCTGTAATTCGCCGTCACTTTTTCCAGTCCACGTTCAAAACGGTGGTCAAAGCGGGCAATTTCATACCAGGTACCAAGGAATCGCTGGACTTCAAAAGGATGAACGACCGTTACGCCCCGGGGTGGGGTAGGGGAGCTACAGGCAACAACCAGAAACGCAACGGTAACTGCGGCGATGACAGGCAGGATGCGCATAAGAATATCCTTACAGGATTTTTGTTAAGTGTAGAACCTGTCAGGAATTTTGCTCTCCCACCGGCAGGCGGGAGAGCGGGGGAGAGATCACATAAAGACGACGGCAACCAGCGTGACGACGCTCAGAATAGCCGCCAGACCGTAGAACACCCATTTACCGTTAGGCACGTGGATCTTCAGGTCATGCATGGCGTGATGGATACGGTGCAAACCGCACCACAGCGGCAGAACAATCATCAGGAAGATGAATACCCGACCAATAAAGCTGTGGGCAAAGGCCAGCACCCGCTCGTAGCTCAGCGCATCGCCAGGATAGAGCCCCAGCGGCAGCATAATGCCTACCAGCAGAATAATGACCGGCGCGATAATGGCGCACCACATGCCGCCTGCGCCAAAAAGCCCCCAGAAGAGGGGTTCATCGGAGCGTTTTGGATTTGGATTAATCACGGTGCTCTCCTTACCAGAACAGGGCTACGCCAAGAATCACCACGGTTACTACCGCAGTCACCACCCAGAGTCCTTTAATGACTGGCTCTGGCCCAAGTTTTTCGTTTTTCACGATAATATTTGCTGCTTTTGGCGCCAGTTCAAACCAGGTTTTGGTATGCAACAGCGCCGCCGCCAGTACGATGATATTGAGGATCACCACAATCGGATTCTGCAGGAATCCGACGAAACCGGCCCAGCTTTCCGGACCGTGTTTAAGGGCAAACAGGCCGTACATCAACTCAATACTGAACCACACTGCCGGTACTGCCGTGCCTTCACGCAGCATATAGAAGCGATAAAACGGCAGATTTTTCCACCAGGTGGACGGCATCGGCCGTACATAGGCTTTGCGTTTAGTCGTCATCATGCACTCCTTAGCGTGGTTTCAGGGTGGCAATAAGAAAGTCTTTCGAACTTTCCACCTTACCCTGTTGGATCGCGGCGGCCGGATCGACATGCTTCGGACAGACTTCCGAGCAGTAGCCGACAAAGGTACAGGTCCATACGCCGTTCTGGCCGTTCAGCTGCGTCATACGTTCCTTCTTGCCGTGATCGCGGCTGTCTTCGTTGTAGCGGTGCGCCAGGGTAATGGCTGCTGGCCCGATAAACTCCGGATTCAGGCCAAACTGCGGGCAGGCGGCATAACACAGACCGCAGTTGATACAGCCGGAGAACTGGTGGTATTTGGCCATCTGCGCCGGGGTCTGTTTGTTCGGCCCTTGGTCCGGTGTGCGCGGGTTGCCAATGATGTACGGCTTAATGGCTTCCAGGCTTTCGATAAAGTGGGTCATGTCGACCACCAGATCGCGCTCAATCGGGAAGTTGCCCAGAGCTTCGACTTTCATGCCCTTCGGGTATTCGCGCAGGAATGTTTTACAGGCCAGCTTCGGCACCTTGTTGACCATCATGCCGCAGGAGCCGCAAATGGCCATACGGCAGGACCAGCGATAGCTCAGGTCCGGCGCCAGATTGTCTTTGATGTAGCCCAGCGCATCCAGCAGGGAGGTCTGTTCATCGTAAGGCACTTCATAGAAAGCACTGTGCGGGGCGCTATCCACTTCCGGGTTATAGCGCACCACTTCGACTTTCAGGGTTTGCATCTCAGCCATTCGCCGTCTCCTTCTTATCGGCTGCTTCCGCTTCTGCCCCGTAAACGCGTTTCGCCGGTGGCAGCGTGGTGATTTTCACGTCGCTGTAGTCCAGACGGGTCGTGCCGTCCGCATCGCGATAAGCGAGGGTGTGCTTGAGGAAGTTCACGTCGTCACGCTCGGTGCAGCCTTCGTCCAGACGCTGATGCGCGCCGCGCGACTCTTTACGCGCCATGGCGGAGTGCGCCATACATTCGGCCACATTCAGCCCGTGGCCCAGCTCAATGGTGTAGAGCAGATCGGTGTTGAAGACGCTGGAGGTATCCGTCACCCGCACGCGTTTGAAGCGCTCCTGCAACTCAGCCAGCTTATCGATGGTTTTCTGCATCAGCTCCGGCGTACGGTAAATTCCGCAGCCCTCTTCCATAGAGAGTCCCATCTCATCGCGGATCTTCGCCCAGTTTTCGCTGCCTTCCTGATTCACCAGGTTTTTCAGGCGCTGCTCGACATCGGCTGCCTGCGCATCAAGCGCGGCGCCGTTCGCCTCACCAGCAGCAGCGGCGCGCGCTACGGCCTGCTCCCCGGCCAGACGGCCAAACACCACCAGTTCCGCCAGCGAGTTTGAACCCAGGCGGTTAGCCCCGTGCAGGCCAACGGAGGAGCATTCGCCCACTGCAAACAGGCCCTGAATGCGGGTTTCACACTGCTGATCGGTTTCAATACCGCCCATGGTGTAGTGTGCGGTGGGACGCACAGGAATCGGATCTTTAACCGGGTCGACGCCGACATAGGCTTTGGACAGTTCGCAGATGAACGGCAGACGTTCCAGCAGTTTTTTCTCACCCAGGTGGCGCAGATCGAGGTAGACCACATCCCCGCGCGGGGTAGAGATGGTGTTGCCTTTGCGCCACTCATGCCAGAAGGCCTGAGAGACTTTATCGCGCGGGCCAAGCTCCATATATTTGTTCTTCGGCTCGCCAAGCGGGGTTTCCGGGCCCATGCCATAATCCTGCAGATAGCGATAGCCGTTTTTATTGACCAGAATACCGCCTTCACCGCGGCAGCCCTCGGTCATCAGGATCCCGGAACCCGGCAGGCCGGTCGGGTGATACTGTACAAACTCCATGTCGCGCAGCGGAACGCCGTGCTGCAACGCCATGCCCATCCCGTCGCCGGTCACGATGCCGCCGTTGGTGTTATAGCGGTAGACACGCCCGGCCCCGCCGGTCGCCATCACCACGGCATTGGCGCGGATCTGGACCAGCGTACCTTCCATCATGTTCATCGCCACCAGGCCGCGAGCCTGGCCGTCATCGACCAGAATATCGAGGACGAAATGTTCGTCGAAGCGCTGGATCTGGGGGTACTGGAGTGACGTCTGGAACAGGGTGTGGAGCATGTGGAAGCCGGTCTTATCGGCGGCAAACCAGGTACGCTCAATTTTCATACCGCCGAAGCGACGCACGTTGACGCTGCCGTCATCCCGGCGGCTCCACGGACAACCCCACTGCTCAAGCTGGGTCATTTCCGTCGGGCAATGATGGACGAAATAATCAACGACATCCTGCTCGCATAGCCAGTCGCCGCCGGCCACCGTGTCGTGGAAGTGATAATCAAAGCTGTCATGATCCTGCGCGACGGCGGCGGATCCCCCCTCGGCGGCAACCGTATGGCTGCGCATAGGATATACTTTTGAAATCAGGGCGATTTTAGCGTTCGGATTAGCCTGGGCTGCAGCTATCGCTGCGCGTAATCCTGCTCCGCCAGCGCCTATAATGGCAAGATCGGCTTGAAAGGTATGCACGACATTCCTCCAGATTTTTGATATTCGCATCACGACTACCCTTGGGTAGTGCAGGGCCCAGGAGGGCAAATGCGAAGGCGATTCCACTGCTCCTTTATGGGTAACGCAGTATAGCCGCAGGGAAAGAAGGGAAATTTGACGTGTTCGATTTTTTTGCGGTTATTTCCCTTCATTTATCACTGCAATTGATGAATTGCGTCACGTAATTATTGGAGGTTATGAAAACCCTAAAATTCATTGGGCAAAATTTGTCTCCGCCCTGGGTTGCGAGTAGACTTCGTCCCCTTGTCTGAAATCGGAGAAATTCTCATGAGCGAAACGGCCACCTGGCAGCCGAGCGCATCCATCCCCAATCTGTTAAAACGCGCTGCAATTATGGCGGAGATCCGCCGCTTCTTTGCCGACCGCGGAGTGCTGGAGGTGGAAACGCCCTGCATGAGTCAGGCGACGGTCACGGATATTCATCTGGTGCCGTTTGAAACCCGTTTTGTTGGCCCTGGTCACTCTCAGGGGATGAATCTCTATCTGATGACCAGCCCGGAATACCATATGAAACGCCTGCTGGCTGCCGGCTGTGGCCCGGTGTACCAACTGTGCCGCAGTTTCCGCAACGAAGAGATGGGGCGTCATCACAACCCGGAATTCACCATGCTGGAGTGGTACCGTCCGCACTATGACATGTACCGCCTGATGAACGAGGTGGACGACCTGCTGCAACAGGTGCTGGAGTGCCCGGAAGCCGAAACGCTCTCTTATCAGCAGGCTTTCCAGCGTCATCTGGAGATTGATCCGCTCTCGGCTGACAAAACGCAACTGCGTGAAGCGGCAGCGAAACTGGATCTCAGCAATATTGCCGATACCGAAGAGGATCGCGACACGCTGCTGCAGATGCTCTTTACCTTTGGTGTTGAGCCGCAGATTGGCAAAGATCGTCCGACCTTCGTCTATCACTTCCCGGCAAGCCAGGCGTCACTGGCGCAAATTAGCACGGAAGATCACCGCGTGGCGGAGCGCTTCGAGGTTTACTTTAAAGGTATTGAACTGGCGAATGGTTTCCATGAGCTGACCGATGCCCGGGAGCAGCAACAGCGTTTCGAACAGGATAACCGCAAGCGTGCCGCACGCGGCCTGCCGCAACAACCTATCGACCACAACTTACTGGGTGCGTTAAAAGCGGGACTGCCGGACTGCTCCGGCGTGGCGCTGGGTGTCGATCGTCTGGTGATGCTGGCGCTGGGCGCCGAGCAACTGGGTGATGTGATTGCGTTTACCGTAGATCGCGCCTGAGATGTTGTTTGCCCGGCGGCGCTGCGCTTGCACGGGCCTACGGATTTTGTAGGCCGGGTAAGCGTAGCGCCACCCGGCATTTGCACTACAAACTCCCCGCCGGGCGCTGCTTCGCCGCCGACGTCAACGTTCTTCCCGTCTTACGTCCATCCAGCGTTTCCAGGCGCATCTGGAACGGTGGGAACGGCATATCGATGCCGTGTTCACGGAAGCCCGCCAGAATCAACTGGTGGATCTCATGACGCAGCGGCATACGATGGCCCATTTCCGCCGCGTAAATACGCAGTTCGAAAATCTGGATCCCCTGCTGTAAATCCACCAGGAACACTTCCGGCTCCGGGGTGCTGATCACCAGCGAGCAGCGCTCGGCCGCCGTGTAGAGGATCTGCGTCACCTCTTCACTGTTGGCATCCGACGGTGCCGGTACGGTCAGGACCACACGCGTGACGGAATCAGACAGCGACCAGTTAATAAACTGCTCGGTGATAAACGCCTTGTTTGGCACGATGATCTCTTTGCGGTCCCAGTCGCTGATGGTGGTAGCGCGGGTGTTGATTTTGGTGATGCTCCCGGTCAAATCGCGGATCGTCACGGTATCGCCAATACGAATCGGCTTTTCAAACAGGATGATCAGGCCGGAGATAAAGTTGGCGAAGATCTCCTGCAAACCAAACCCGAGCCCCACCCCGAGCGCAGCAACCAGCCACTGCAACTTCGACCACTCAATGCCGATCATCGAGAAGCCCACCAGCCCGCCAAAGAGCATCAGCAGGTATTTGGTGATGGTGGTGATGGCGTATCCGGTTCCTGGGGTCAAATCCAGATGCTGCAACAGGGCCAGCTCCAGCAGCGCCGGGAAGTTCCGGATCAGCTGGGTGGTGATGATGAAGACCAGAATGGCAATCAGGACTGCGCCGAGCGTAATCGGCTCCAGACTCTCCACGCCCTGTACCGTCGAGGTTACATCCCAGAGGGTGATGTTCTCCAGGAAGCCAAACGCCGAATGAATTTCCGACCACAGGAAGATAACGGAGAGCAGGGCGATC
Source organism: Leclercia sp. M50 (assembly GCF_037150775.1). Taxonomy (NCBI): domain Bacteria; kingdom Pseudomonadati; phylum Pseudomonadota; class Gammaproteobacteria; order Enterobacterales; family Enterobacteriaceae; genus Leclercia; species Leclercia sp. M50. The sequence continues at coordinate 27,320 of NZ_JBBCPK010000043.1, read as the reverse complement.
AGCATCAGGATGGATCGTACCAGCCGCAGTGACTGGGTACTGATGGCATCCAGATCCAGCTCGGTTTCATCTACCTCTACTGCCCCCTCGGTACTGAGCATGTGGGGAGGCTCTTCTTCACCGCGCGCTCGCTGGGCAAGGATTTCGGCCCGGCGGTTTTTCGCCCGGTCGAAGGCCAGGCGACGGCGCTGGATCAGCATCCAGCGGCGGATCACGTGGTAGACCACCAGCAGCAGGAACCAGATCGCTACCGACGTCTCAAGACGCGCCAGCAGCGCCTGAGCGGTGGCCAGATAGCCGACGGCGGCCGCGAGGATCGCCGCCAGCGGGGCGCCGAGCAGCAGATTCCACAGCATATGGTTGACCATGTTATCGCCGCTACCCTCTTTGTCGAGATAGAGCGGGATCCCGGCCTTCTTCAGGCTCAGCGTCACCACCGCAAGCGCACCGCAAATCAGCATAAAGCAGAGGCGACCCAGCGAGCCGGAAAACTCCCGATCGTTGAGGTTATCAAACATGATCAGCGCCATAATCAGCGGCACGATAAGCCCAATGCTCATCAGGTAGTAGCGCATGGCCCGCGCCACGCGATTACGCGGCCAGCCAAAGTGGGCGACAAACAGCCCGTTCGGACGCGCGAAGGTGGCGCAGATCATCACCACCCACAGCAGCGGCACGGTAGCCGTTACCCCGAAACCTATCGCCACCGCTAGCGGGTAAGGCCAGGCTTCGCGCAGGCCATAACCCAGGGTCATCCACAGCACCGGCAGCGGTGAGGCAACCAGAATCGACCAGAAAACCGTGCGCAGCGTGAGCCAGAAATGATCCTGCGTCACCTTGCCTACACGGGCGCTGGAGCGGTCAAGGAAGCGGGTGAAGTGGCGACGCGAATAAATGCTGAATCCGACCAGGATCAGCGCCCCCAGCAGCGGGAAAATCGTCTCCTTGCTGGTGAGCATCATAATGCTGGCTTTGCCAAGCTGGCTGAAGGTATCCAGCGAAATTAAGCGGCGCAGGTCCTGAACAATATCAATCGGCCAGGAGAAGGAGACGGGGCGCACGTCCGAGGTCCAGAACAGATAGCGGTGGGTCGCCTCGTTGACCTCTTTTAACGCATCTTCCAGCTGGCTGTTCGATACTTTCAGTTTGGTCAGTTCAAGCAGCAGCGTATCGCCGCCCTGCAACAGAGAGTTCAGCAGCTCGCGCTGCGTTCTCAGCTGGGCTTCCAGAATCCGGTTTTGTTCGGCGGTCAACGGCTTGCCATCCGGCTGGTGGATCTGGCGCAACTGGGGCTGCTTATTCAGTTGATCCTCAAAGCGCAGTCGCTGTACGCGCAGCTGTGCCATTTCGGTATCCAGCTGCTGCGGTTTTGGCATCTCGGGCAGACGCGCAACCTGAGCGCGCAGCGCCTCGCCCAACAGATTCGACGAACCCAGCCACTGGGACTGTTCGCGAAGGGTATTCAGCGCCTGGCGCACCTGCAGGGTCTGACTGGTTGCCTGGCGTTGCTGCGAGGCCACCAGATCCATACGCTGCGCCTGCTGGTTAAGCGCGGCCGAAAGCTCCCGGTTGACTTTGAATTGCTCCACGATGCCGGACGGCAGGTTCTCGCTGTTCTCCGCCAGCATCTCGGTGCTTTCCAGCGCCCGCTCAGCTTCACGCTGGCGCTGGCTGTTCAGCTGATTGCGCAGCGCCTGAAGATAAGCGTCCAGCTGCTCACCCTGCTTTTTCGCCAGCTCAGAGCGCATACGCGCCAGCTCCTGACGGTTGTTAGCCGAGAGTTGCGCCAGCTCCAGTTCATCCACCAGGGCTTTTAATCTGGCGGACTCCGCCTGCATGCCGAGATTCTGTGCCTGGTTAAGGGGGGTATTGCCGGTTTGCGCCCCGGCCCGGCGTTCAACCTCATTGAGCTGGCGGCGGGCGTCGGTTTGCTGCTGTGGCAGCTGATTCAGCGAGTCGGCGATATCCCGGGCACGCTCCTGCTCCTGCTGCGCCTGGCGGGTTTTTTCCAGTAGCTGGCTGCTGACCTGCAGGATCTCCTGGTTGAGCGCGTCAGAGGTTAAGCCCGCGGGCACCTGACGTGGCTCTTCACGGATATCGCTCAGCTGTGCGCGGAGGGTTTGCGAAAGTTTGGGGAAATTATCGATAACCTGCTGATACTGCGTGGCACGCTCAAGGGAGCCTTTACGCTCCTCAAGGGCGTTCAGCGCAGCCTGGAGCACCTCTACGGCTTCTGGCTGGGCGGGTTTTGCCGCCTTTGCCTGCTCCAGTTCTTGCGTGATTTGTTTGGTATCGGGGGCCGTCGCTGCGTAGGCCCCCATACTGAGGCACCAGGCCATCAGAAAAGTGATAATCAGGCGCACGTCAGTTTACCTTTTGCTTAGCTTACGTCTTTTTTATCGTCGACCAGTGGGCTGGCTTCGTGTTCGGCGGCAATCTCTTCTGCTGGCAGTGGCGCAGGCTCTGCATCCGTGGTGACGAAGGGCTCTGTTGATACCGCCAGCGGCTGGCCGAGCTTGGTCACGGACAGGCTTTCAAGCTGCTCTACCAGCTTCACTTTACCCGGCGCAAACAGGTTGATAACGGTGGAGCCGAGCTTGAAGCGGCCCATCTCCTGACCTTTAAGCAGCGCCACGGAACCTTCGCTTTCGCCCGCAGGCCACGTCCAGCGTTTGATGACCCCTTCACGCGGCGGCGTAATGGTGCCCGCCCAGACCGTTTCGATACTGCCGACAATGGTCGCACCCACCAGAATTTGCGCCATTGGGCCAAACTCGGTGTCGAACAGGCAGATAACACGCTCGTTACGGGCAAACAAGTTCGGTACGTTTTGCGCGGTGAGGTGGTTAACCGAGAAGAGATCGCCCGGCACGTAGATCATCTCGCGCAGGATACCGTTGCACGGCATATGCACGCGGTGATAGTCACGTGGCGACAGGTAGGTGGTAGCAAACGTACCGTTGCGGAACAGATCCGCCATCAGGTAGTTACCGGCCAGCAGGGCTTCCAGGCTGTAGTTGTGGCCTTTAGCCTGCAAAATTTTGTCGTTTTCGATAGCACCCAACTGGCTGATCACGCCGTCGGCAGGCATTACCAGCACGTTCGGGTCAGTGTTCAGGGGGCGTACTTCATCGCGCAGTGGGCGGACGAAGAAATCGTTGAAGGTGCGGTAGCTTGCCGTATCCGGCTTCTGCGCTTCCTGCATATCGACCTTGTAATATTTCACGAACAGATCGATTACCAGCTTAGTCAGCCAGCCCGCTCGTTTGCTTGCGCCCCAGCCCGCCAGGCGAGTGAGCCACAGTTTCGGCAGAATGTATTGAAGCGAAAGTTTAAATGAGTTTAACAAGGTAGCCTCCAGGCCATTGTTTTGTCGTTCCTGAGCCGGCTGTTAAACAGCCGGAACCTGAAAAAAGGGGACGATTTTAGCGACGCTTAGCTTAGTTGTCAGTCATCAGATTCAGAAAAGCTTTTACGCGTTTTTACCTGAGCCATGCTTTCGAGGATGCGGTGGTAGTTTTCAAAACGGGTTTCCGCAATTTCACCGTTTTCGACCGCTTCACGAATGGCGCAGCCCGGGTCGTTGTCATGCTTACAGTCGCGATATTTGCACGCGCCTAGGTAGTCGTGGAATTCGACAAAACCGTTAAAGATTTGTTCCGGTTCAAGATGCCAAAGACCAAATTCACGCACTCCAGGGGAGTCGATCACATCGCCGCCGTGCGGGAAGTGATAGAGGCGTGAAGCGGTAGTCGTGTGCTGGCCAAGACCGGAGGTGTCGGAGACATCGTTAGTCAGGATCTCCTGCGGCAAGCCAAGCAGATTATTCAGCAGGCTGGATTTGCCCACCCCGGACTGGCCCGCAAAAATGCTGATGCGGTCGGTCAACGCCTCTTCAAGCGGCTTCAGGCCATCCTGAGTGCGGCTTGAGACCATCAGTACGCGATAGCCAATCTTGCGATAGATATCCATCTGCTCGTTAACAAATGCGGTGCCTTCGGCGTCGAGCAGATCAATCTTATTCAGGACGATCAGCGGCTCAACCTGCAGGGTTTCACACGCGACGAGATAACGGTCGATAATGTTCAGCGACAGTTCGGGCAGAATGGCCGAGACAATGACAATCTGATCGATATTGGCGGCAATCGGTTTTACGCCGTCGTAAAAGTCGGGGCGGGTTAATACCGACGAGCGCTCGTGCACGGCTTCGACGATACCTTTCACCGTCACGCCTTCAGCAGCGGCTTTACCGGGGCGCCATACCACGCGGTCACCGGTTACCAGCGAGCGGATGGTGCGACGAATATTGCAGCGGTGAACGTCGCCGTCGGCAGACTCTACATCAGCATGCATACCGAAGCGGCTAATCACGATGCCTTCCGCGGGCTCGCCAAACAGGTTGTCGTCGTAGTCGACCTTCTCTGAAGTGGTTTTAAGGCGGCGCTGATGGTTGGCTTTAACGCGGCGCTGCTGCCCTTTGGAGAGTTTATTTTTACTCAATCGTGCTGGCTCCTGGTCGCCCATATTGGGCAAAACCTCTATGATACACACTAATTAATAGTAGTTAACCTGCCACGGCCGGTTATGCGAGAAGGGTGGAAAATAACATGAGTGCAGATGAAAACAATCTGATTTGGATCGATCTGGAGATGACCGGGCTCGATCCCGAGCGCGATCGCATTATTGAGATCGCCACGCTGGTCACTGACGCGAACCTGAATATCCTGGCGGAAGGGCCGACCATTGCCGTGCACCAGTCCGACGAACAGCTGGCGCTGATGGATGACTGGAACGTGCGCACCCACACCGGCAGCGGGCTGGTGGATCGCGTGAAAGCCAGCACCCAGGGCGACCGCGAAGCCGAGCTGGCGACAATCGAATTTCTGAAGCAGTGGGTACCGCAGGGAAAATCACCGATTTGTGGCAACAGCATCGGCCAGGATCGCCGCTTCCTGTTTAAGTACATGCCGGAGCTCGAAGCGTATTTCCACTACCGTTACCTGGACGTCAGCACCCTGAAAGAGCTGGCGCGTCGCTGGAAGCCGGAAATTCTCGACGGCTTTAAGAAGCAGGGCACCCACCAGGCCATGGATGATATCCGTGAGTCGGTGGCGGAGCTGGCCTACTACCGCGAACATTTTATTAATTTATAAGCGATCTTTCCGGCAGGCGTGCGCCTGTCGGGGTATAACGCTTTAAATCTGCACAATGTGACGAATATTGCAGCACTTGAACTAAATTTATAAAAAAACGCTTTTTGGGGGGTTGCAGCAGAAAGGATTTCTCGTATAATGCGCCTCCCGTAACGACAGAGAATTCATCGTTACGACAGCACAGATTTTGCGGGAATAGCTCAGTTGGTAGAGCACGACCTTGCCAAGGTCGGGGTCGCGAGTTCGAGTCTCGTTTCCCGCTCCAAATCTGTTTGCTGAGAAGTAAGACCACCAATCGCAGGATTTCAGGTTGCAACAAGGCGGCAACTGAACGAATCCTTAGAAGCTTACTAAAGTAAGTGACTAAGGTGAGTGAAGGCAGCCAACGCAGTGGCGGCTTGAAAGACGAAGATTAAGCGGGAATAGCTCAGTTGGTAGAGCACGACCTTGCCAAGGTCGGGGTCGCGAGTTCGAGTCTCGTTTCCCGCTCCAAAATTTGTTCGCAAAGAAGTAACACCACCCAAGCGGGAATAGCTCAGTTGGTAGAGCACGACCTTGCCAAGGTCGGGGTCGCGAGTTCGAGTCTCGTTTCCCGCTCCAAATTTTTTCTCCTCCTCCAGATATCCACCGCGGAAAGCCCCGCCGGGGACGACTTGTTTCATTTCTGACAAACTCTTCTTAACAGACTTATCCACAGGTTAATCTCTTTTTACCGAATATTCTGAAACTTCGCCTGATGAATAGTAACGTTTTAATGTATTGAAATTTATAAAGAAAATTTCATTTCAAAATGTTAGCTCGATCACTTGACCAATAGCCAGAACCAGACTCTCTCTGCCTTTTAATTTTTATTCACAGGCTGTGGAAACATCATGCATCTCTCGGAAGCCCTTTTTCGACGACCCTTACCAGCCTGAGTTTCTGCGGAGATTGCACCTCAACCACGCAGGCATTTCGTTTGGCGATTTGCTGCGCAACCGCCCACTCTATGTGTTCATCGAGAAGTGGGTGCTCACCTCGGCGACTTTCCAGCGCCCGGAGATTGGCTTCATCCCAGGGGGCATTTCCCAGCGCAATGGCGATATTACGCAACCAGCGCAGGTGACCAATACGGCGAATCGCCGATCCTTCCGTCACTTTCAGGAACCAGGCTTCGCTCCAGGCAAACAGCTCTGTCAGCGGCGGCGCGTGTAACGCCTTGCGCGGGCTGAAGTCGTCCTCTTCCGTTAGCTGTGAATAACGATTCCACGGGCAGATCAGCTGACAATCATCGCAGCCGTAAATGCGATTGCCGATTAACGGCCGAAACTCTTCCGGGATCGCCCCTTCCAGTTCAATGGTCAGGTAGGAGATGCAGCGGCGGGCATCGACGGTATAAGGCTCGACAATGGCGCCGGTAGGGCAGATGGTCATACAGGCCACACAGCGGCCACAGCCTTCTTCGACCGGCTTATCCACCGGCAGGGGGAGATCAATCAGCAGTTCTCCGAGGAAGAAGAACGACCCGGCGTCGCGGCTGAGGATAAGTGAGTGCTTACCTGTCCAGCCGAGCCCGGCTTTTTCCGCCAGCGGGCGCTCAAGAACAGGCGCAGAATCGACAAAAGGTCTAAAATTCAGCGTGGCGCACTGCTCCTGAATCATTTCCCCAAGCTTTTTGAGCCGGTTACGCAACAGTTTATGATAGTCACGCCCCAGGGCATAACGGCTGACATACCCCAGAGAGGGGTTCTTCAGCGTACTGGCAAAAGCGGCTCCGGTGGGAAGGTAATTCATACGCACGCTGATCACGCGCAGGGTTCCCGGCAACAGTTCATGCGGGCGGGCGCGCATCATGCCGTGACGCGCCATCCACTCCATCTCGCCGTGGTATTGATTATCCAGCCATGCCTGCAGTTTGGGCTCGCTGGCAGAGAGATCGGTATCGGTGATACCCACGTGTTGAAAACCAAGCTCAGCGCCCCACTGTTTAATGTTTTGCGCTAACTGATTGAGATCGAGGGGCTGTGACATGACGGACCATACTGTGAAGAAAAACCCCGCAAGTATACCACACTCTGTCTGGCCCGCGGACGACCTGCGGCGCGCCGAAAAAGAGGCGGCAGACAGTCTGGGCATTACCCTTTATGAACTGATGCGGCGTGCGGGTGAGGCAGCGTTCACCGTTGCCCGTACCGCTTACCCGCAATCCCGCCACTGGCTCATCCTGTGCGGTCATGTCAATAACGGTGGCGATGGCTATGTCGTCGCCCGACTGGCGCTTGCCGCAGGCATTACCGTTACGCTGCTGGCGACAGAGAGCGACAAACCGCTTCCGGAAGAAGCCACAGACGCGCGGCAAGCCTGGCTGGATGCGGCAGGGATTATCCACGCTGCGGATACCCCCTGGCCGGAAGGCATCGACCTCATCGTTGACGGCATTCTGGGAACAGGTTTGCGCAGCGCGCCTCGCGACGAGGTCGCCGGATTGATCGCCCACGCTAACCAGCATGCGGCCCCCATCGTTGCGCTGGATATTCCCTCCGGGCTGGTTGCCCAGACGGGCACCACGCCAGGCGCGGTCATAAATGCCGACCATACGGTGACGTTTATTGCCCTTAAACCGGGCCTGTTGACCGGTAAAGCGCGCGATGTGGTGGGCACGTTGCATCATCACGCGCTTGGCCTGGAGGGCTGGCTCGCCGGGCAGGAGACCGCCATCACCCGCTTTGATGCCTCGCATCTGGCGCAGTGGTTGCCGCCACGCCGTCCAACTTCCCATAAGGGCGATCATGGCCGGCTGGTGATTATCGGCGGCGACCATGGCACAGCGGGCGCTATTCGCATGACCGGCGAAGCGGCACTGCGCACGGGGGCTGGGCTGGTGCGCGTCCTGACCCGCCGCGAAAATATTGCCCCGATCGTTACCGCCCGGCCTGAACTGATGGTGCATGAACTGACGCCGAAGGCGCTGGATGACAGTTTGCAATGGGCCGATGTGGTGGTGATTGGCCCCGGTCTCGGTCAGGAGACGTGGGGGAAGGAGGCACTACGCAAGGTCGAAAACTTTCGCCATGCGATGCTATGGGACGCTGACGCGCTGAACCTTCTGGCAATCAACCCGGATAAACGTCACAATCGCATCCTGACGCCGCACCCCGGCGAGGCCGCGCGGCTGCTTAACTGCAGCGTTGCAGAAATTGAAAGCGATCGCTTACATTCTGCCCAGCGTCTGGTAAAACGTTACGGTGGTGTTGTGGTGCTGAAAGGCGCCGGTACCGTCGTCGCCAGCGAGAGCGGAGAGACAGGCATCGTGGATGTCGGCAATGCCGGAATGGCGAGCGGCGGCATGGGCGACGTGCTTTCCGGTATTATTGGCGCGTTGCTTGGACAGAAACTGGCGCTTTATGATGCCGCCTGCGCAGGCTGCGTCGCGCATGGTGTAGCAGCCGATCGGCTGGCTGGCCACTATGGTACGCGCGGCATGCTGGCAACCGATCTTTTTGACACGCTAAGGCGTGTCGTTAACCCGAAAATAACTGACGTAGAAAATGATTAATCGCGTGATCCCTTTACCCGACGAACAAGCAACTTTAGATCTCGGCCAGCGCGTGGCGCAGGCCTGCCAGGGCGCAACAGTCATCTATCTGTATGGCGACCTTGGCGCGGGTAAGACCACCTTTAGCCGGGGCTTCTTACAGGCGCTGGGACATCAGGGTAATGTGAAAAGCCCGACCTACACGCTGGTCGAGCCCTACACCCTGGAAAACCTGATGGTCTACCACTTCGATCTCTATCGCCTTGCCGATCCTGAAGAGCTGGAATTTATGGGGATCCGTGACTACTTTGCCAACGATGCCATTTGCCTGGTCGAGTGGCCGCAGCAGGGGACCGGTGTTTTACCTGAACCCGATGTTGAAATTCACCTGGAGTATCAGGCGCAAGGGCGTGAAGCCCGCGTGACTGCTCTCTCCGCATCAGGAAATTCGATACTGGCGCGTTTAGCCGGTTAAGTTAAGAGATAACGGGATGATTAATCGCGTTAAAAGTTGGCTGATAGCTGCAACGGTGCTGTTTTGCGCACAGGTCGGGGCGGCAACCTTGTCCGATATTCAGGTTTCCAACGGAGACACTCAGGCCCGGATCACCTTCAGCTTTATGGGCGATCCTGAGTATGCGTTTTCGCAGGACGATAAGCGCAGCGTCGCGCTGGATATTAAACAGACCGGCGTTATCAAGGGGCTGCCGTTACAGTTCAGCGGCAACAACCTGGTGCGCAGCATTCGTTCCGGTACGCCAAAAGATGCGCAATCCCTGCGTCTGGTGGTGGATTTAACGCAAAACGGCAAGACCCGGGCGGTGAAGCAACAAAACGGGGCGAACTATATGGTGGTCTTTACCATCAACGCCGATGCACCACCGCCGCCTCCGCCACCACCGGTCGTGGTCAAGCGGGTGGAAGAGCCTGTCGTTGCGCCGCGCCCTTCGGAGCCCGCACGAAATCCGTTTAAATCCGGCAGCGATCGTATTACCAGCGTCACCAGCAGCAACACGGTGACCCGTCCCGCGGTGCAGGCGCGCCCGGCAAGCGGCGATAAAGTTATTATCGCCATCGATGCTGGACACGGTGGCGATGATCCTGGCGCCATCGGGCCGGGGGGAACGCGTGAGAAAAACGTGACCATCGCCATTGCCCGTAAGCTGCGGACCTTGCTGAACGACGACCCGATGTTTAAAGGCGTGTTAACCCGTGACGGTGACTATTTTATCTCGGTCATGGGCCGTTCTGACGTGGCGCGTCAGCAGAATGCCAATTTCCTGGTCTCAGTGCATGCCGATGCAGCTCCCAACCGCAACGCGACGGGGGCGTCCGTATGGGTACTTTCCAACCGTCGCGCCAACAGCGAAATGGCAAACTGGCTTGAGGAACATGAAAAGCAATCCGAGCTGTTAGGCGGGGCGGGCGACGTGCTGGCGAACAGCCAGTCGGATCCCTACCTGAGCCAGGCGGTACTGGATTTACAGTTCGGCCATTCCCAGCGTGTCGGGTATGATGTAGCGACTAACGTCCTGAATCAGCTGCAAAGTGTCGGTTCCCTGCATAAGCGCCGCCCGGAACATGCCAGCCTCGGCGTGCTGCGTTCGCCGGATATTCCGTCCATCCTCGTGGAGACGGGCTTCATCAGTAATAACGGTGAAGAGCGCCTGCTGGCCAGTGACAGCTACCAGCAGCAGATTGCCGAAGCGATTTATAAAGGCCTGCGTAAGTACTTTGAGGCGCATCCGCTCCAGTCTGCCCCACAGGGTGGCGCGGGACAGACCGCCAGCGCCATGTTACCGGGCGAGTCAACCTCGACCAATTAAGGAGCTATCATGCCGATTCAGGTTCTGCCGCCGCAGCTTGCGAACCAAATCGCCGCCGGTGAGGTGGTAGAACGACCTGCGTCGGTAGTGAAAGAGCTGGTGGAAAACAGCCTCGATGCGGGCGCCACCCGCATCGATATCGATATTGAACGCGGCGGAGCGAAGCTCATCCGGATCCGTGATAACGGCTGCGGCATCAAAAAAGAGGAGCTGGCGCTGGCGCTGGCTCGTCACGCAACCAGCAAAATCGCCTCCCTCGACGATCTCGAAGCCATTATCAGCCTCGGTTTCCGCGGCGAAGCGCTGGCCAGTATCAGCTCCGTCTCCCGCTTAACGCTCACCTCCCGCACGGCGGAACAGCAGGAAGCCTGGCAGGCTTACGCCGAAGGCCGGGATATGGACGTGACGGTCAAACCTGCCGCGCATCCGGTGGGAACGACGCTGGAGGTATTGGATCTCTTCTACAACACCCCCGCGCGGCGCAAGTTTATGCGCACCGAGAAAACCGAATTTGGCCATATCGACGAGATTATTCGCCGCATCGCCCTGGCGCGCTTCGATGTCATCATCAATCTGAGCCATAACGGCAAGATGATGCGCCAGTATCGCGCCGTGGCGCAGGGCGGGCAGAAAGAGCGCCGGTTGGGTGCCATCTGCGGCACGCCATTTCTTGAAAAGGCGCTGGCCATTGAGTGGCAGCATGGCGATCTGACCCTGCGTGGTTGGGTGGCCGATCCGAAAGCGAGCAGCGCGGCTTTTGCAGAGATCCAGTATTGCTACGTGAACGGACGCATGATGCGTGACCGGCTTATCAACCATGCGATCCGCCAGGCGTGCGAAGATAAACTCGGTGCCGGCGAACAACCTGCATTTGTGCTCTATCTGGAGATCGACCCGCACCAGGTGGATGTGAATGTCCATCCGGCGAAACATGAGGTGCGTTTTCACCAGTCCCGGCTGGTGCATGACTTCATCTACCAGGGGGTGCTGAGCGTATTGCAGCAGCAGGCCGAACCGAGCCTGCCGTTGAGCGAAGAGGTGCCTGCGCCGCGTCCCATCCCGGAAAACCGTATTGCGGCGGGCAAAAACCAGTTTGCTGAACCCGCTGTGGCGCGGGAACCTGCCGCACCGCGTTTTTCGTCTGGCGGATCAGCTTCCCGGGCGTCCGGGGCGAATTATCCACATGCCCAGCCGGGTTACCAGAAGCAGGCGGGCGCGGTGTATCGCACCTTGCTGGACACCCCGGCTCCGGCACAAAAAACGGCTGAGGCTGCTCCCGCAGCCCCCGCCCTGATGGGCCATAACCAGAGTTTTGGTCGGGTGCTGACCATCATAGCACCCGATGCCGCGCTGCTTGAGCAGGACGGTCATCTGGCGCTGTTATCCCTGCCGGTCGCCGAACGCTGGCTGAAACAGGCGCAGCTGGCGCCCGGTCCCCATCAGGCCTGCGCCCAGCCGCTGTTGATCCCGGTGCGGATTAAAATCTCGCCGCAGGAGACGCAGGTGGTGCAGCGTCATCAGGCTGCCCTTGCTGAAATGGGTATCGAAATGGTGCTGGAATCGCATCATGTGACGCTTCGTGCCGTGCCTTTACCCTTACGCCAACAAAATTTACAAAACTTGATTCCTGAACTGATAGGCTACCTGGCGCAGCAGACAACGTTTGATGCCGCCAATACTGCACAGTGGATCGCCCGCCAGCTGGCCAGCGATCACCCAGCGTGGAGTATGGCGCAGGCTATCACCGTGCTGGCGGAGGTTGAACGCCTCTGCCCGCAGCTGGTGAAGGCTCCGCCGGGTGGTTTATTACAACCTGTTGATTTACAAACGGCTAAGGCCGCCCTGAAAAATGAGTGATGTAAGCAATACCCGCCTGCCTAAGGCGATATTTTTGATGGGGCCAACGGCCTCGGGTAAAACCGCGTTAGCCATTGAGTTACGTAAAGTTTTGCCAGTAGAGTTGATTAGCGTTGATTCCGCCCTTATTTATCAGGGGATGGATATTGGTACGGCAAAGCCTAACGCAGACGAGTTGCGCGCGGCGCCGCACCGATTGCTGGACATCCTTGACCCGGCGCAGGCTTATTCGGCGGCTGATTTTCGTCGCGATGCGCTGGCGCATATGGCTGAGATCACAGCAGCAGGGCGTATCCCGCTGCTGGTGGGCGGAACAATGCTCTATTTCAAAGCGTTACTGGAAGGGTTGTCGCCGTTACCTTCGGCAGAGCCGGCCATTAGAGCAAAGATTGAGCATCAGGCAGCAGAGCAGGGATGGGGTGCACTGCATGCGCAGCTGGCAGAAATTGATCCGGTTGCGGCAGCACGTATTCATCCAAATGATCCGCAAAGGCTTTCCCGGGCACTGGAAGTTTTTTTCATTTCGGGTAAAACTTTAACGGAACTGACGCAAACGTCAGGAGAGGCTCTGCCGTATCAGGTGCATCAGTTCGCCATCGCCCCGGCGAGCCGTGAACTGCTCCATCAGCGAATTGAGCAGCGTTTTCATCAGATGTTGGCTTCAGATTTTGAAGCAGAAGTGCGGGCGCTATTTGCCCGTGGAGATTTGCATACGGATATGCCTTCCATTCGTTGTGTGGGTTATCGCCAGATGTGGTCATACATTGAAGGTGAGATTTCGCATGATGAAATGGTTTATCGAGGTATTTGCGCCACGAGACAGTTAGCGAAGCGCCAGATTACCTGGTTGCGCGGTTGGGAGGGAGTTCACTGGTTAGACAGTGAAAAACCGCAACAGGCGTTACACGATGTATTACAGGTTGTTGGTGATATCGCAGACTGAATGTGTACAATTAAGCCGTATCGTGCGCAATTTTTCAGAATCGCAAGGTTCTAAGTACAAAACAAGCATATAAGGAAAAGATAGAATGGCTAAGGGGCAATCTTTACAAGATCCGTTCTTGAACGCACTGCGTCGGGAACGTGTTCCAGTTTCTATTTATTTGGTGAATGGTATTAAGCTGCAAGGTCAGATTGAATCTTTCGATCAGTTCGTGATCCTGTTGAAAAACACGGTCAGCCAGATGGTTTATAAGCACGCGATTTCTACTGTTGTTCCGTCTCGCCCGGTATCTCATCACAGCAATAACGCTGGCGGCGGTTCCAGTAACTACCATCATGGCAGCAACGCGCAGGGTTCTTCTGCGCCTGCGCAGGACAGCGAAGAGACCGAATAAGGTTACTGGCTGTTATTTCCATATCGGGGAGCCAGGTTTTCTGCGTTCCCCGCTGATCTTTTTTGAGAGGTTTACGCTTGTTTGACCGTTACGATGCCGGTGAGCAGGCGGTGCTGGTACACATCTATTTTTCGCAAGACAAAGATATGGAAGATCTCCAGGAGTTTGAATCTCTGGTCTCTTCCGCCGGTGTCGAAGCAATGCAGGTGATTACCGGTAGCCGTAAAGCGCCGCACCCAAAGTTTTTTGTTGGTGAAGGTAAAGCAGTAGAGATTGCGGATGCCGTAAAAGCGACTGGCGCATCGGTCGTGCTGTTTGATCACGCCCTGACACCGGCCCAGGAACGCAACCTGGAACGTCTGTGCGAATGTCGTGTTATCGATCGGACGGGTTTGATTTTAGACATTTTTGCCCAACGTGCACGTACCCATGAAGGGAAATTGCAGGTTGAGCTGGCGCAGTTGCGCCATCTGGCGACGCGCCTGGTGCGTGGCTGGACACACCTTGAACGACAAAAGGGCGGGATTGGTTTGCGCGGCCCGGGTGAAACCCAGCTCGAAACCGACCGTCGCTTGCTGCGTGGCCGTATTACCCAGATCCTCTCTCGGCTGGAAAAAGTTGAGAAGCAACGTGAGCAGGGGCGCCGCTCCCGACAGAAAGCAGACATCCCGACGGTGTCGCTGGTCGGTTATACCAACGCCGGTAAATCCACCCTGTTTAACCAGATTACTGAGGCCCAGGTTTACGCCGCAGACCAGCTGTTTGCGACCCTGGATCCGACGCTGCGCCGCATTGATGTGACGGATGTCGGAGAAACCGTGCTGGCGGATACCGTTGGGTTTATCCGTCATCTGCCGCACGATCTGGTGGCCGCGTTTAAAGCCACCCTGCAGGAGACCCGTCAGGCGACGTTGCTGTTGCACGTTATCGACGCCGCGGATGTACGCGTTCAGGAAAATATTGATGCAGTGAATATCGTGCTGGAAGAGATTGATGCCCACGAGATCCCGACGCTGCTGGTGATGAACAAGATCGATATGCTGGACAATTTCGAACCGCGTATCGACAGGGATGAAGAGAACATACCGATTCGGGTCTGGCTTTCTGCGCAGACCGGTGTCGGTGTACCACTGCTTTTCCAGGCTTTAACAGAACGTCTTTCCGGTGAAGTGGCTCAGCACACGCTGCGTCTGCCACCCGAGGAAGGCCGACTGCGCAGCCGTTTTTATCAGCTTCAGGCGATAGAAAAAGAGTGGATGGAGGATGACGGCAGCGTGGGGTTGCAGGTGCGTATGCCAATCGTCGACTGGCGTCGCCTCTGTAAACAAGAACCTGCGCTGGTCGACTACGTCGTCTGACCGGAAAGGAGATGCCTGAAGGATTTTGCCCTTTGGGATACCCGAACCGCTGCGAATGCTCCGGCATGCCAGGCGTTTGAGGGTATATCACCGCATAACAAATATGGAGCACATACATGGCGTGGAATCAGCCCGGTAATAACGGACAAGACCGCGACCCGTGGGGGAGCAGCAATAATCAAGGCGGCAACTCCGGGGGAAATGGCAACAAAGGTGGTCGCGAGCAGGGGCCACCCGATCTGGATGATATCTTCCGCAAGCTGAGCAAAAAGCTGGGCGGACTCGGCGGTGGTAAAGGCACTGGCGGCGGTACTGGCCAGGGGCCGCGTCCTCATATGGGCGGTCGTGTGGTGGGCATTGTTGCCGCAGCGGCGGTGATTATCTGGGCTGCCAGCGGGTTCTACACAATCAAAGAAGCCGAGCGCGGTGTTGTCACCCGTTTCGGCAAATTCAGCCATCTGGTTGAGCCGGGCCTGAACTGGAAGCCGACCTTTATCGATGACGTCACGGCGGTGAACGTTGAATCGGTACGCGAACTGGCGGCATCCGGCGTGATGCTGACGTCAGACGAAAACGTGGTGCGCGTTGAGATGAACGTGCAGTATCGTGTGACCGATCCTGAACGTTACCTCTTTAGCGTGACCAGCGCCGATGACAGCCTGCGTCAGGCGACCGACAGCGCCCTGCGTGGCGTGATCGGTAAATACACCATGGACCGCATTCTGACCGAAGGTCGTACCGTTATTCGTAGCGATACCCAGCGTGAGCTGGAAGAGACCATTCGTCCGTATAACATGGGTATCACCCTGCTGGACGTCAACTTCCAGGCTGCTCGTCCGCCGGAAGAGGTGAAAGCGGCGTTTGACGATGCGATTGCTGCCCGTGAAAACGAACAGCAGTACATCCGTGAGGCTGAAGCCTACACCAACGAAGTTCAGCCGCGTGCGAACGGTCAGGCACAGCGTATTCTGGAAGAGGCGCGAGCCTATAAGACCCAGACCGTGCTGGAAGCCCAGGGTGAGGTGGCTCGCTTTGCGAAAATCCTGCCGGAATATAAAGCCGCGCCGGAAATTACCCGTGAGCGTCTCTATATCGAAACCATGGAGAAAGTGCTGAGCCATACCCGTAAGGTGCTGGTCAATGACAGCAAAGGTGGCAACCTGATGGTTCTGCCGCTGGATCAGATGCTGAAAGGCGGTAACGCGCCGGCGACAAAAAATGACAACAGCGGTGCCAACAACCTGCTGCGTCTGCCACCTGCGTCTTCCGGAAACGCCAGCGCAAACACCCGCTCTTCTTCAAGCGATGGTGACATCATGGACCAACGCCGCGCCAACGCGCAGCGTAACGACTACCAGCGTCAGGGGGAATAACGATGCGTAAGTCAGTAATTGCGATCATTATTATCGTGCTGGTTGTGCTTTACACCTCAATTTTTGTGGTTAAAGAGGGCGAGCGTGGGATTAAATTCCAGTTCAGCAGCGTCGTGCGTGACGGCGACAAGCGTCCGGTCATTTATGAGCCAGGCCTGCACTTCAAAGTGCCGTTTATTCAGTCTGTGAAAACGCTTGATGCGCGTATCCAGACGATGGATAACCAGGCCGACCGTTTCGTGACTAAAGAGAAAAAAGACCTGATCGTTGACTCCTATATCAAGTGGCGTATCAGCGACTTCAGCCGTTACTTCCTGGCAACCGGCGGCGGCGACGTCTCTCAGGCCGAAGTGCTGCTGAAACGTAAGTTCTCTGACCGTCTGCGTTCTGAGATTGGTCGTCTGGATGTCCGGGACATCGTAACCGACTCCCGCGGTCGTCTGACTTCTGAAGTACGCGATGCGCTGAACTCCGGTTCTGCCGGCACGGAAGATGAAGTGACAACCCCAGCGGCTGACGATGCCATCGCCAAAGCGGCTGAACGCGTTCAGGCTGAAACCAATGGTAAAGTGGCGGTTATCAACCCGAACAGTATGGCGGCATTGGGTATCGAAGTGGTTGACGTGCGTATCAAGCAGATCAACCTGCCAACGGAAGTCTCTGAGGCGATCTACAACCGTATGCGTGCCGAGCGTGAAGCGGTAGCCCGTCGTCATCGTTCACAGGGTCAGGAAGAGGCTGAAAAGCTGCGTGCAACCGCAGACTATGAAGTGACCAAAACCCTGGCAGAAGCGGAGCGTCAGGGCCGTATCCTGCGCGGTGAAGGCGATGCCGAAGCGGCGAAGCTGTTTGCGGATGCCTTCAGCCAGGATCCAGACTTCTATGCCTTTATCCGTAGCCTGCGTGCCTACGAGAGCAGCTTCCAGAGCAATCAGGACGTTATGGTTCTCAGCCCGGATAGCGATTTCTTCCGCTATATGAAGTCACCGGAAGCCAGTCGCTGATTTCACGGCTTCAAAAAGCGAATGGCGCCCCTCAGGGGCGCCATTTTTTTTGTTCGTTAAAGCTGATTTACTGGAGATGCACGAAAAGCGCTCATCCCTTCGGCATAGCGGTAAGTGAAATTGCCGCACCGCTTGTGATGGGAATTGGCCCATCACACAAGATATTGAGGTAATCGTTTAACTGGCGAGGAAGGCATCAATTTCGCCGAAATTTGTATACAAAAAAAGCTGAACATCATCAAAACCGATGGTAGAATCCATTTTTAAGCAATCGGTGATTTTGAAAAATGGGTAACAACGTCGTCGTACTGGGCACCCAATGGGGTGACGAAGGTAAAGGGAAGATCGTCGATCTTCTGACTGAACGTGCTAAGTTTGTTGTACGTTATCAGGGTGGTCACAACGCAGGCCATACTCTCGTAATCAACGGTGAAAAAACCGTCCTCCATCTTATTCCATCAGGCATTCTTCGTGACAATGTGACCAGCATCATCGGTAACGGTGTTGTGCTGTCTCCTGCTGCGCTGATGAAAGAGATGAAAGGTCTGGAAGACCGTGGCATCCCGGTTCGCGAGCGTCTGCTGCTCTCTGAAGCCTGTCCGCTGATCCTCGACTACCACGTTGCGCTGGATCTGGCGCGTGAAAAAGCACGCGGCGCGAAAGCGATCGGTACCACCGGCCGTGGTATCGGCCCGGCTTACGAAGATAAAGTCGCCCGTCGCGGTCTGCGTGTTGGCGATCTGTTCGATAAAGCCACCTTTGCTGAAAAACTGAAAGAAGTGATGGAATATCACAACTTCCAGCTGGTGAACTTCTACAAAGCAGACGCTGTTGACTACCAGAAAGTGCTGGATGACGTCATGGCGATTGCTGATATTCTGACCGGCATGGTAGTTGATGTGTCCGATCTGCTGGACCAGGCGCGCAAGCGTGGCGATTTCGTCATGTTCGAAGGTGCGCAGGGTACGCTGCTGGATATCGACCACGGTACCTATCCGTACGTAACCTCCTCTAACACCACCGCAGGTGGCGTGGCGACCGGCTCTGGCCTGGGTCCACGTTATGTGGATTACGTTCTGGGCATCATCAAAGCGTACTCCACTCGCGTGGGTGCGGGTCCGTTCCCGACCGAACTGTTTGATGAAACCGGCGAGTTCCTGTGCAAGCAAGGTAACGAGTTTGGCGCGACCACCGGTCGTCGTCGTCGTACCGGCTGGCTGGATGCGGTTGCTGTGCGCCGTGCGGTGCAGATCAACTCCCTGTCTGGCTTCTGCCTGACCAAGCTGGACGTCCTGGATGGTCTGAAAGAGGTGAAAATCTGTGTTGCCTACCGTATGCCGGATGGCCGTGAAGTGACCACCACTCCACTGGCCGCTGACGACTGGCAGGGCATTGAGCCGATCTACGAAACCATGCCAGGCTGGTCTGAAACCACCTTTGGCGTGAAAGAGCGTAGCGGTCTGCCGCAGGCAGCGCTGGATTACATCCAGCGTATTGAAGAGCTGACCGGCGTGCCGATTGATATTATCTCTACCGGCCCGGATCGTTCTGAAACCATGATCCTGCGCGACCCGTTCGACGCATAATGAGGGTTTCGCCCGGCGGCGCTACGCTTGCCGGGCCTACAACACCCATCACAGGCCGGAAAGCGATGCGCATCCGGCTTTTTCGTTCTCCTTTCCCCCTTTCAGTTTAAATAAATTCGCCGTTGACTATCTGGCTGGTTTATCATCATTAATGAATATCTCTGCGGATATACCGCGTTTTACCCTTTTCCTGAGGTTGATGTGCAGTTAACAAGTTTCACCGATTACGGATTGCGTGCGCTGATTTACATGGCGTCGTTACCCGCTGGACAGATGACCAGTATCTCTGAGGTGACAGAGGTCTACGGTGTGTCCCGTAATCATATGGTCAAAATAATCAATCAACTTAGCCGAGCCGGATACGTTGCTGCCGTCCGCGGGAAAAATGGCGGCATCCGCCTCGGTAAACCGGCACAGAGTATTCGTGTTGGTGATGTGGTGCGCGAACTGGAGCCATTGTCTCTGGTGAACTGCAGCAGTGCGTTCTGCCACATTACCCCCGCCTGTCGACTGAAACAGGCGCTTTCAAAGGCTGTGCAAAGTTTTCTCATGGAACTGGATAACTACACGCTGGCCGATTTGGTTGAAGAGAATCAACCGCTATATAAATTATTGCTGGTGGAATGAAGAAAACGTCCACCGGAGATGACAACGGAGGAACCGCTATGTCACAAGATCCTTTCCAGGAACGCGAAGCCGAAAAATACGCGAACCCTATCCCCAGCCGCGAGTTCATCATTGAACACCTCACAAAACGTGAAAAACCTGCCAACCGTGAAGAACTTGCCGCTGAACTGAACATTGAAGGCGAAGAGCAAATTGAAGCCCTTCGCCGCCGCCTTCGCGCAATGGAGCGCGACGGACAACTCGTCTTTACCCGCCGTCAATGCTATGCCCTGCCGGAGCGTCTCGATCTACTGAAAGGCATGGTAATTGGCCACCGTGATGGTTACGGCTTCCTGCGCGTTGAAGGCCGCAAGGACGACCTCTACCTCTCATCTGAACAGATGAAAATGTGCATTCACGGCGACCAGATCCTGGCCCAGCCGCTGGGTGCAGACCGTAAAGGGCGCCGTGAAGCGCGCGTTGTGCGTGTGCTGGTGCCAAAAACCAGCCAGATCGTAGGCCGCTACTTCACGGATGCCGGCGTGGGTTTTGTGGTGCCGGATGATAGCCGCCTGAGCTTTGACATCCTCATTCCGCCTGAAGAGGTGATGGGCGCGCGGATGGGCTTTGTGGTGGTGGTTGAGCTGACTCAGCGTCCAACCCGTCGAACCAAAGCGGTCGGTAAGATTGTGGAAGTGCTGGGCGATAATATGGGCACCGGCATGGCCGTGGATATGGCACTGCGCACCCATGAAATCCCCCACGTCTGGCCAAAAGCCGTTGAAGAGCAGGTTGAAGGGCTGAAAGAGCAGGTACCGGAGTCGGCAAAAGCGGGCCGCGTGGATCTGCGCAGCCTGCCGCTGGTCACCATTGATGGCGAAGACGCCCGTGACTTTGATGACGCCGTCTACTGTGAGAAAAAACGCGGCGGCGGCTGGCGTCTGTGGGTAGCGATTGCCGATGTGAGCTATTACGTCCGGACCGGTACGCCACTGGATGGCGAAGCGCGTAACCGCGGCACCTCGGTCTACTTCCCGTCCCAGGTGGTACCGATGCTGCCGGAAGTGCTCTCCAACGGCCTGTGCTCGCTTAACCCGCAGGTTGACCGTCTCTGCATGGTTTGTGAAATGACCATCTCTAGCAAGGGGCGTTTAACCGGCTACAAATTCTATGAAGCGGTGATGAGTTCACATGCGCGCCTGACCTATACCAAAGTGTGGCATATGCTGCAGGGGGATCGGGATCTGCGTGAACAGTACGCTCCGCTGGTGAAGCATATCGAAGAGCTGCATAACCTCTATAAAGTGCTGGAGCAGGCGCGTGAAGAGCGCGGCGGGATCTCATTTGAGAGTGAAGAGGCGAAGTTCATCTTTAACGCTGAGCGTCGCATTGAGCGTATCGAACAGACCCAGCGTAACGATGCCCATAAGCTGATTGAAGAGTGCATGATCCTGGCGAACATCTCCGCGGCACGCTTCGTTGAGAAAGCCAAAGAGCCCGCGCTGTTCCGTATCCACGACAAACCGACTACCGAAGCCATTACCTCTTTCCGTACCGTACTGGCGGAGCTGGGTCTTGAGCTGCCGGGGGGCAACAAGCCGGAGCCGCGCGATTACGCCGAGCTGCTGGAATCGATTAGCGATCGCCCTGACGCGGAAATGCTGCAAACCATGCTGCTGCGTTCCATGAAGCAGGCGATTTACGATCCTGAGAACCGCGGCCACTTTGGTCTGGCGTTGCAGTCTTATGCGCACTTTACCTCGCCGATCCGCCGTTATCCGGATCTGTCACTGCACCGTGCCATTAAGTATCTGCTGGCACATGAGCAGGGCCACAAAGGCAACACGACCGAAACCGGGGGTTATCACTACTCCATGGAAGAGGTCCTGCAGCTGGGCCAACACTGTTCCATGACCGAACGCCGCGCTGATGAAGCGACGCGCGACGTGGCGGACTGGCTGAAGTGTGACTTTATGCTGGATCAGGTCGGGAACATCTTTAAGGGCGTGATTGCCAGCGTCACCGGTTTTGGCTTCTTTGTACGCCTTGATGAACTCTTTATCGATGGTCTGGTGCATGTCTCATCCCTGGACAACGACTACTACCGTTACGATCAGGTTGGGCAGCGCCTGACCGGCGAGTCCAGCGGCCAGACCTACCGTCTGGGCGATCGCGTGGAAGTGAAGGTCGAAGCCGTCAACATGGACGAGCGTAAGATTGATTTCAGCCTGATCTCCAGCGAACGCGCGCCACGTAACGTAGGTAAAACCGCGCGGGATAATGCGAAGAGAGGGGCCGCCGGAAAAACCAGCGGCAAACGCCGTCAGGCCGGTAAGCGGGTAAACTTCGAGCCGGACAGCGCCTTCCGTGGTGAGAAAAAACAGAAGCCGAAGGCCGCGAAGAAAGAAGCCAGAGCCGCCAAAAAACCGTCGGCCAAAACCCAGAAAATAGCTGCGGCGACCAAAGCGAAGCGCGCGGCAAAGAAAAAAGTGGCGGAGTAATTCTGCCCTGACCTTGATCCTCTCCCGGCAGGGAGAGGTGAACAGTAATTAATGAGAACCATCAATGAGTGAAATGATTTACGGCATCCACGCGGTGCAGGCCCTGCTGGAGCGCGCACCGGAGCGTTTTCAGGAAGTCTTTATTCTGAAAGGGCGTGAAGATAAACGCCTGATGCCGCTGATCCATGCCCTGGAAGCGCAGGGCGTGGTGATCCAGCTGGCGAACCGTCAGTACCTGGATGAGAAAAGCGAAGGGGCAGTACACCAGGGCATCATCGCCCGCGTGAAGCCGGGCCGCCAGTATCAGGAGAACGATCTGCCGGATCTGATCGCCGCGCTGGATAACCCGTTCTTCCTGATCCTCGACGGCGTGACCGATCCGCACAACCTCGGTGCCTGCCTGCGTAGCGCCGATGCGGCGGGCGTCCATGCGGTGATCGTGCCAAAAGATCGCTCCGCGCAGCTCAACGCGACGGCCAAAAAAGTGGCCTGCGGCGCGGCGGAGAACGTACCGTTGATCCGCGTGACCAACCTGGCGCGCACCATGCGTCAGTTGCAGGAAGAGAATATCTGGATCGTTGGTACTGCGGGTGAGGCAGACCATACCCTGTTCCAGAGCAAAATGACTGGTCGCCTGGCGCTGGTGATGGGTGCCGAAGGTGAAGGCATGCGTCGTCTGACGCGGGAGCATTGCGACGAACTGATCAGCATTCCGATGGCGGGCAGCGTCTCGTCCCTGAACGTTTCCGTAGCAACCGGCATCTGCCTGTTCGAAGCGGTACGCCAGCGCGGGTAGTCTGTTGTGCCCGGTGGCGTTGCGCTTACCGGGCCCACGGTCCATGCTGTTGTAGGCCGGGTAAGGCGAAGCCGCCACCCGGCACTATCACTCCTCCAGCGACCGCAAATGGTCATCCTTCTTAAGCGTCATTAGCGCCACAATACTCACCACCGCCGTGACCATCACGTAATAGGCCGGAATATCCAGGTTCCCCGTCTCTTTTATCAGCCCGGTAATGATTAGCCCCGCACAGCCCGAGAAGATGGCGTTCGACAGCGAATAGGCCAGCCCCAGTCCGGTATAGCGCACCCTTGTCGGGAACATCTCTGACAGCATGGCCGGACCTGGCCCTGCCAGCATCCCCACCAGGCCACCGGCAATCAGCACCACTATCGCTTTCACCGCCAGGGTGCTGGACTCCGCCTGCAAAATTTTTAGCAGCGGCAGGGCAAGGATCAGCAGCAGCGCGGCGGCGATAACCATCACCGTGCGGCGTCCGATGCGGTCGCTGAGGATCCCCGATGGGATAATGGTCAGCGCAAAACCGATATTGGAGATCACCGCAATCAGCAGCGCCTGGTTAAAGCCCGTATGCAGAGCCGATTGCAGGTAGGCGGGCATGATCACCAGATAGGTATAGCCTGCGGCAGACCACACCATCACCCGGCCAATTCCCATCCCGATGGCTTTCAGCGTGTCGCTGGTGCGCGCCTTCACGGCCACCGGTTTGGTTTGTTGCTTCACGAAGCTGGGCGTCTCTTCCATGCTCACCCGCAGCCACAGGGCTACCGCCCCCAGCGGCAGGGCGATAAAGAAGGGAATGCGCCAGCCCCAGTCGTGCAGGGCGTCTGGCGTCAGCAGCGCGGAGAGCAGCGCCACAATGCCCGCGCCGGCCAGCAGACCCAGCGCGACGGTAAAGGACTGCCATGCGCCGTAGAGCCCACGTTTACCGCGCGGGGCGAACTCGGTCATCAGCGACACCGCGCCGCCATACTCTCCCCCGGCGAAAAGCCCCTGTAGGATCCGCAGGCCGGTGATGATGAGCGGGGCGGCAATGCCGATGCTGGCATAGACCGGCACGATGCCGATTGCCGCAGTTGCCAGGGTCATCATCACCAGCACGATAATCAGTGTGGGTTTGCGGCCGATGCGATCGCCAATCCGGCCAAATATGATGGCCCCCAGCGGACGAAAGAAGAAGGCGATGGCGAAAGAGGCGTAGGTGAGGATCAGGCTGGTCAGTCCCGCCTCACCGCTGAGCTGAAAGAAGTTCTTCGCGATCACGGTGGCGAGAAAGCCGTACACCGCAAATTCGTACCATTCGATGAAATTACCAATTGAGCCAGCAATTAAAGCGCGTTTATGGGCATCCGGCGCCCGTTGAGTGGTTTGCATCGTCATCTCTCCATGAGGGTAAGAATAAATTATTCACCATAACAAACGATAAGAAATTTATTATTCGTTCATTGTGTGACCAGATTCACGCTTGAGCGTGGCGATATTGTGCGCCCGCTGCTGTGCAGCGCCTGCCCGGTTTGTCCATACTTATTCCATTGCCATAGAAAGAGGGATACGTTATGCACTGGCAGACGCACACTGTTTTTAATCAGCCTGCGCCACTCACCAACAGCAACCTGTTTCTTTCCGATCGCGCGCTGTGTGAAGCGGTCAATCGTGAAGGTGCCGACTGGGACGCCGGGCTGCTCGCCAGCATCGGTCAACAGCTGGGTACGGCAGAATCCCTGGAGCTTGGCCGCCTGGCCAACGCCAATCCCCCTGAACTGCTGCGCTATGATGCCAGCGGAACCCGGCTGGATGATGTGCGCTTCCATCCCGCCTGGCACCTGCTGATGCAGGGGCTTTGTGCCAACCGGGTACATAACCTGGCGTGGGAGGAGGAGGCGCGAAAAGGGGCCTTCGTGGCCCGGGCGGCACGTTTTATCCTCCATGCGCAGGTTGAGGCCGGCACGCTTTGCCCCATCACCATGACCCACGCCGCTACGCCGCTTTTGCAGCAGGCGCTACCGCGCGCGTTTCACGACTGGCTGGCGCCGTTACTGAGCGACCGGTATGACTCGCATCTGGCGCCGGGTAACCAGAAGCGCGGCCTGCTTATCGGGATGGGAATGACGGAAAAGCAGGGCGGATCGGATGTTCTCAGCAACACCACCCGGGCAGAACGCTGCGGCGACGGGAGTTATCGGCTGGTGGGGCATAAGTGGTTTTTCTCGGTGCCGCAAAGCGATGCCCACCTGGTGCTGGCGCAGGCCAAAGGCGGCCTGTCGTGCTTCTTCGTCCCCCGTTTTCTGCCCGACGGTCTGCGCAATGCCGTGCATCTGGAGCGCCTGAAAGAGAAGCTGGGTAACCGCTCGAACGCCAGCAGCGAAGCCGAGTTCCTCGATGCCACCGGCTGGCTGCTGGGCGAAGAGGGGGAAGGGGTGCGCCAGATCCTGAAGATGGGCGGCCTCACCCGTTTCGACTGCGCGCTCGGCAGCCACGGCCTGATGCGCCGGGCCTTCTCGGTGGCGTTGTACTATGCCCACCAGCGGCAGACTTTTGGCAAAAACCTGATCGACCAGCCGCTGATGCGCGATGTGTTAAGCCGCATGGCGCTCCAGCTGGAGGGGCAGACGGCGCTCTTGTTCCGCCTCGCGCGGGCCTGGGATCGCCGGGACAACGAACACGAAGCCCTGTGGGCGAGGCTGTTTACTCCGGCCGCGAAACTGGCGATCTGCAAAGCGGGGATACCCTTCGTCGCCGAAGCGATGGAGGTTCTTGGCGGCATTGGCTATTGCGAAGAGAGCGAGCTGCCGCGCCTGTACCGTGAGATGCCGGTTAACAGCATCTGGGAAGGCTCGGGCAATATCATGGGGCTGGACGTGCTGCGGGTGCTGGCGAAGCAGCCTGGCGTGGTCGATCTGCTCTTGGCAGATTTTGCCGAGGTTAAAGGTCAGGATCGTCATTTCGATCGCAGCTGGCGGCAGCTTCAGCAAAAACTGCGTAAACCGCAGGAGGCGC
Organism: Leclercia sp. M50; assembly: GCF_037150775.1. Classification (NCBI taxonomy): domain Bacteria; kingdom Pseudomonadati; phylum Pseudomonadota; class Gammaproteobacteria; order Enterobacterales; family Enterobacteriaceae; genus Leclercia; species Leclercia sp. M50. The sequence goes on along the minus strand of NZ_JBBCPK010000043.1, from coordinate 1,409 downwards.
AGGGCAGAGAGATCGCCCGGCAGATTTACCTGCTGGGCGCAGGGGCGCAGATGCTGCGCCACGCTTCTCCGCCACTGGCGCAGGCCTGGTGCCGTGAAATGCTCGACGCCCGTGGCCGATCGTTGCTCAGCGAGCAGGTCCAGGACGACCTGCTGCTGCGCGCCACGGGCGGTGTGGCCTGATCCTTACAGGCGGAACAGGCTGACCAGCTCGGTCAGGTGTGAACCCTTCTCCCGCAGGGTTTGCGCCGTCTGTTCGCTGCGTGAGACGCGGTCGGCGTTGATATGCGATGCTTCGCCGATATGGGTCATCGCCAGATTCACCTGACCGATACCCGCCGACTGCTCGTGGGAGGCATGGTTAATCTCGGTTACCAGCGCCTTGATGTTATCGATGTGCGCGATGATGCTCTCCATCGCCTGGCGGGTCTGCTCCGACAGGGCGTGGCCTTCGCTCACCTTGCTGAGCGTATCGCCAATCAGCTGCTCAATCTCCTTCACCGCGTTGGCGCTGCGCGCTGCGAGGGCGCGGACCTCCTGGGCTACCACGGCGAAGCCTTTACCGTGCTCGCCCGCCCGGGCGGCTTCGACGGCGGCGTTGAGCGCCAGAATATTGGTCTGGAAGGCGATCCCCTCAATCACCCGGGTGATGGCTTCGATACGTTTCGATGCCTCGCGAATATCATCCATGGTGGAGACAGCATTGCTGACGGTCTCCCCGCCCTGGTGCACCGCCCGGGAGGTTTCGCCGACCAGCTGCTGGGTCTGCTCCATATTGGCGGCGTTCTGCTGCACGGTGGCCGCCAGCTGCTCCATACTGGCGGATGTCTCCTCCACGCTGCTGGCCTGCTTATTGATCTGCTCGGAGATCTCGCCGGTATCCGCCGCCAGGGCGTTGGTCCCCAGATGAATATCGCCCGCAGCTTCCCGCACCTGGAGCACGATTTTTTGCAGCCCGCCGCCAATGCCGTTGATGGCACCGATCAACTGACCTACCTCATCCTGACGGGTGGCGGGCAGGGTGGCGCGCAGATCGCCTGCGGCATACTGTTCGGCCAGGCCAATCACATCGCGCAGCGGGCGCGTAAGCCAGCGGCGGATAATAAACACGAACAGCATGGCAAAGAGCGCGGAAAGCGCCACGCCCGCCAGCAGGAAGCGGTCGCGCATGTTGGTCACATCAGCCAGCAGTACGGTTTTATCCACCTCGCCCACAATCGTCCAGTTCCAGCCCGGTAGCGGTGTCCAGGCCATGATCAACGTGCGGCCATCAGCGCTCTGGCGTTCCAGAGTGCCGGATTGATCCCCCAGCAGCTGTTGCTGAACGGCGTTATCCCACTTCGGCAGCTCTCCCTCTTCTGCGCTATGGAACAGGTACTGGCCGTGGTTCTTGCCGTTACTGCGGTTTAG